>JBDRGF010000038.1:0-13057 GCA_043818055.1 Pseudomonadota bacterium
TCTTGTGGATATCTGATACTCCTTTACCAAAAATTAACCGGATTTTATAAAAGACCCTCTCTATTTGTACGAAAACTTTTTCTCTCATTCTCCGCAAACCCTTGTCTTCTCTCTTGTATTTTTCCGCCGAGAATTGCTGCTACCTTCTTCAAAAAAATATTCGGTTACATTTTTTTCAACAATAAACTTTGCGTTTCAGATGTTGGGTAAAATGGAACAGTAGCATTGCTGTCACCGTAAATACCTTCTACTGTAAATCCAATTCTTTTTGCTATTTTAATGATGGGAGGCAAATACACATCACAAACTCTGTATACCTCCTGTTCCTTTCTATCACCTATTTCTAAATCATAGGTGAATAGTTTTGTTACTGAATTATCTGAACCATTTACTTCGATACTCACACTTAATGTACATATCAATTCACCGCCATTCACATTAAACGTTGATCTTCTATAAAAACCATCTTTAGGATTTCCAGGAACATACGATTCGATAAAAAACAAACCTCCTCTAACCAAAGCCTTGTAGACACGTTCTAATAACCTTTGAATTGCGGGTTTACCTTTAAAAAAACTCATACAATGACCAACACATGTGATAACTTTAAATCGTCCATCAAAGTTCAAATCTAATGCATCTGCTTTAATTAATTCGTAATTAGAATAACCTTTATTTTCTAAAAAAATGCGAGCCTCAAGAAGCATTTCGGTATCGTTGTCAATACCCACAGCTTTAACACCTCGATTAAGAGGAAAAGTCAGAACTCTTCCGGAACCACAACACAAATCCAGAAATACATCACTAGAATTACACATGCTACTTAGACGATCTAAAATTAAATTATCACCAAGATTATTAATAAAAATCCTATTATAGTATTTTGCGAATAATCTCATACTAAATGCCTCTTTTTGTTTCGTTCGAAAAAGATATCACTCCAAAGCCAGTAACTCAAACATAGGAAAATTCATTGTTGGAGAATATTTTTGTATATTAATGTCTTTTGTAAATAACCATGTAAGTCCAGTATGATATAATGGAATCACTACAGAGTCAGCTTCAATAATTTTATTAAAATCTTTAATATACTGATTGTCAACTGAGTATAACCCCTTTTGTTCCTGTTCGCTAACAAGTTTGCACATTCTATCTGTCGGATCAGGAAAACTTACACCCAACTTAGAACAGAACATCATCTTAATTACCCAATTTTCAATATTTCCACCAATATCAACTTTGCAAACACGCAGATCATACTCTTTATTGGAGTGTAATAAATCTAACCATTTGGGCTTTGATTGATCTACAGTTATAAATTCATATGGTATATTTTCGTCATCCAATACTTTTCCGATAAGTTGCTCAATATAATTACGCTCTGACTCAAGAATTGTTGAAATAAAGATAATTTTTAATTTAGCATTACTTCGTGGAATAATTCTTTCATCTTTGAATAAATCGGTTTGTTCAATTTGTGAATGTAGGGGATAAAAAGATTTTGAAAGCATTGAATTTTTAGAATTAAATGCAATCTTATTTTGCCCCTTTCTAATTTTGTTTTTGAAAAGCATTCGATTTTTAGGATTATCAAATACATTCTTGATGTAAGGGCTTAGAACCAATGACAATAGGTGGGTAGGAGTGTTATGAACCCTGATAAAATTGTAGGGAATATTATCAATAAGATCATTATATTCAGCGATGATTACATGTTTTGAATTAGAATATTTATCTAAAGCACTCTTATAATCGACTGATTCAAATACAATTATAGAGGGCGTATCTTCTTTGACGGAGAACCAATCTTTTCTCTTTGTAAGAACAACTCTATTTTTATCTACGAAGGTCAATTTGCATGCACCTGATGAAATAATTTCAGCATTATGTTTCCAATCACTGTTAGCAAAGTTGTTAGGGCTATAGAAACCATAAAAAGGCATTGAAAGATATTCTAACAACCCTTCAGGGCGCTTATCAAAAATAAAACGGAGATGGAGTTTGTCAACAACTTCTAAACCAAGTGAAAAATCATCACCATTAACAAAATCACTCCACCCTCTAAGCTTTTCAAAAACTGGTATTCGTGACTTCTTCAAATAGAGCTTGAACAACTGTTTCAAGCTTCTAATATATTGATCAGCTGTGATTTCAATTCCATCAGCACAACGTAAGTCTCTTGTTAAAAAGAAATCCCATTTCATTTGATCGCTAGACACTTCCCATTTTTGTGCCAAATAAGGCTCATATCTTCCCGAAGATTGGAATCTAATAAGTGTACCAACAAGACTCTCCATATAAAGCATATTTGAAATAATATCAGAGTCTTTTGGATTGAATGAAGGCGGGGAATTTCGATTTGTTTCAACAAATGTCAGCACATTATCATTGGTATTGCTATTGAGCATATTAATCTTCGATAAAATAATATTCTATTCGATCGTTATTGATCCTCTGTCTGTTTGAGCATTGATTGTTTTTGTTGGTTTGGATCTTTTCAACGTAGCAGTCATGCTGGCCTTTTTATCTTTAATTTTAAATGAATGCTTAAGATTCTCAGCAATTGTAATCTTTCCATTATTGGCTGCTAATCTGAAATCTGTATTATCAAAGATACTATGATCGACGAATTTCAAAAAGACATTTCCGCTGTGATTTGAAAATATGGCTTTAGATCCATCAGCCAAATCAAAGGATTTAAACTCCACATTTCCACTTACAATTTCGAAAGTGCTTTTTTGCTTTCCATTCAGCTTGAGATTATCACCGATTATTGATCCGTTTTTCACATGAAAAGTAAACGTACCCTGAACACCCGAAATTTGAATTTCCCCGTCATCAATCGTGGCTTTGATCCTCTTCCCATCAGGCACTGCAACCGTAAGGTTGCAAAACCAATCCCCTTCCACTGTATTACCTGCACTTGGCTGAATTACTTCATACCAGCTATTACTGCTTTTATCCTTTTGGCTATATCCCTCTCTTGTAGCTAGAAGTTTAGCCGTTTTTTCATTATTGGCCATCAGTTTAGCATTAACATGAAGTTCATCATCTTTTGACTTTATGATTTGAATCAATCCTTTCGTATTCCCTATTTCGACCAGATCATCACCCTGCATTTTAAATGTTCGTTCTCGTGTCTCCTTAAATCCATAATCCGATGCAAATGAACAGGTAGATATTGCAGTTACAAATAGCAAGGGTACTAATACAGAAAACTTTTTCATAAATCCTCCCATATTTTCGCAGCTCTGGCTTTGGTGCCTATATTTGAGCTATCTTCTGCCCTTTTTGTACACAATTACACTTGGAATCGCAATGACAATAACTTCCGCAGTTATCCTCTCTCGGACAGCCTCTGCCACGGCAAAGAACAATTCCTTGTGCACCATCCCCAAAAGCCCTTGGAATCAGTAAAACCGACCCCTTGCTGTCCAGATGTTCCGGTAGTTTTGCATATTTTACCCATTTATGTTCTTTAATCCCCTCTTTTTTCTCAGCTTCTTTCCTTTTATCGCTCTTGAGACCTTCAGATTTCATAATATCATTTTTTACGGTTATCATAAGTCCTCCCTTACTTAATGTTGTTACATCCATTACACCCGCACTTCTGATTATCACAGCCACATCTGCTGGGACATGTCACCACACAATCATCGTGCATAACATCTACCACACCAAGTTTAGGTAAGCTTGCACTTTGATCAGATTTATTTAACATTTTTTTGTGGATGAACTCATATGAATATGTCTTATTGCTCCTGCTCTTTTTTTGGTCATTTGTTCTTTTATCATCTACATGAACTACAGGAAGTTGAGATCTTCTAACTTTCATATTTTCACTCCTTTCTAATTGTTCCCTTTACAATGCTGTCCGCGACAACCGCAATTTCCACCTTCGCAATGACATGTTTCCGGTTGCACGTATTCATTTGTGTTTATTTTTTTTAAATTATCGTTTTCTTTAATCACCCACTCATGTTTTAATTTATTACTATCGTTCAATTTCCTTTTGTTATTGAGTGAACCATAATCTTTTATTTTCTGTATTAACCCAATTTTCATTATTTCCTCCTACTCGAAGAGCTTGTTTTTCTGACCGTTGCATCCGCATTTGGAGCCCTGGCAGCTACAATCACCGCCGCAATTGATGAGACACGAACTCCTATTATTGCCACTCTCGATGAGTTTTAACTTTGGCACAATAATATCAAACGAGCTTCTGATCATCTCAAATCCCTGACCTTTTTTATTTCTTATAGAAAGGACTTTGATATTTCGTTCGAAGTCCATCTTAAATTCTGCTGCTTTATTATCATGTACTTTCATATTCACCTCACCAGTGCTTCGTCAATTTAATTTCCACCAGTGGTAATGTAATAATATTAAATTGTTACGAGCACTTGCGCCGATCATTTAAACAAAGATATAATTCTCACGGTACTATGCAACCATCTTACTGCCGTTACATTTACAATCTGTACCTTTACAACCGCAGTTTCCTGAACAATCTGCGCCACACAATGAATCACATTTGGCCTGGCATTCACCCCTTTTATATGCTTCTGATGCACTTTTCCCGAAAAGCTTTGGAATATTGACTTCAATCGTCGAACTCATTAGATGCTCAGGAAGCCTCGCCTTTATTACCCACTCGGTGTTGTGCGTTTTACTTTTCATTTTCGTCTTGGCTGACTTTTTGCTCTCATTACTTCCTAACTGGTTTACCGAATTGCTTTTATTAACTTTCATTGATTTACCCTCCTTTAATTTATTTAATTTTATTTTTGCTTGCACAGTTACTTCCACACTTTGTTCCGTCGCAGCCACACCTGGTACCGCATTCAGCTCCGCATAATGTTCCGCAAATACATTTGTTATCAAACAACTTTGGAACAAAGTTGTCGCGTTTCATATTTGTTATTTCGTCGGACAACCTATGTTTGTAAATCCATTCATAACGATTAACATCTTTTTTTTGTGCGGTTTTGTCCTTTGTGGCCTCTGTTACAATCTTTTTTCTTTCCAGGTGAACGTTCGGTTTGTT
Organism: Pseudomonadota bacterium; assembly: GCA_043818055.1. GTDB lineage: Bacteria > UBA10199 > UBA10199 > 2-02-FULL-44-16 > JBDRGF01 > JBDRGF01. The sequence continues at coordinate 5,048 of JBDRGF010000038.1, forward strand.
CTTGTTAATTCTCATATCCCCTCCTTTTGTTTATTGTTTTATAGATGATGTTGTTGATTTATTCTGTTTCTTCCAAATCCCGGACTTGTAATAGTTTTTTAACTTAGCGATGAGGTTAAATTTCATCGTCTGGCACGATGCTTCGCTCTTATCCACCAGAAGCCTTGCAGGACACCAACCGAGGCAGGCAGGAAATATTTTACAGGTCTTACATTTCCTGATCAAAAATGGGTCGTAATTGTACCATTTAAGAGTTTTTTCATCTAAGTCCACACCTTCTGACAGCGTGCCGATCTGTTCCGTTTCTGTTCCAACATACTCCCAGCACTTTTGTAATCCACCCTTTGGTTCAACGACAAAGCTGTTCAACATATCCGCAGTGCATGCACTAAACCTCCTCTGGGGTGGTTCTTCGATTTTAAAGCCCTTCTTTTCAGCATACTTGGTCAGTTCTGATTCGAGTGGCGCAAAATCTTTAAAAGAATAGAGCTTATTACATCCTGAACCATAATTTTTACAGACAGCACTTGAAACATTAAAGCTGTCATGAACAGGGGCAAAATATACATATACTTTTTTTTGCAACCCCTTTTCTACGAGAATATCGACAAGCTTTTTTGCATCGTTCACATTGCTTTTATCAATATTACATCTGAGGTTGATATTGATCAGATCACAGGTATCGCAGACATTTTTAAGTATTTTATTGAACGACCCTCCCTTTGGCGATGGTCTTCTCTTATCATGCACATCTGGAGGGCCATCCAGGGTAATCTGGGCGAATGTCACTCCTAGTTTTTTGAGTTTTTTTGCCCTCTCCCTTGTAAAAAGCACTCCGTTAGTAATAATTGAACCGCTGTATCTGGCTTTATACTTCTTACAGGAACTAATAAACTTCCTTGAGAGTTCGCATATTTGTTTATATCTAAGAAGTGGTTCTCCTCCATACCAACACACACTCAAATCCTTTATACCTCTTTCCAGTTGTGTCTTAACAAAATCCAGAAGATGTTTTGCTACCTTTGGTGACATGCAGTCCTTGCTCAGACATTCATAACAGTATTTACATCTCAGATTGCAGTTAGTCGTCGGAAGGACTGTTAATGATAATGAATTCAAATTAAATCTGGCGGCTTTATTTCTAAATCTTAAATAGGCATCTTCATTAAACTCTTGCGGTACAACAAAACCGCCAGAGATCATTACTTTCTTTAAATCATCAGGGATTGTCTTCCATCTTTTATCTATACCATTGCTATTATATTTTTTGATCTTATTTCTGCTTTCAGCCAGCCAACCTAATGTATCTTTTGCATCTCTTGAAAATTTTACAAAATTACCGCGCAGGGTATTGAATAAAAAATAAATATCCTTTTCAACAAAACCCATGTTAAATTCCGACGCAAAGTATTTGTTATCAGTTTTATTCTTTCCCATCTTTTCTCTCCTTATTATTAAATAATTATTCTGCCTTCTTACCATAATTATAGCAGTCCGGCTTTTGCATTCCTTTATCACAGTCGCACTTGACGCCGACGCAATTGCATTTACTTCCGCAATTGAGCAGGCAGAGATTGTCACACGGGCCAGACGGTCTCTTGTTTGTATCTGTAAAGAGTTTTGGGAAATTCTTAACACTCTTATATGTTGAGGGCGTATCGCTTAAATCATTTTCAAAAATCCACTCTGCACTGCTTTTTGTTTTTTCTTTACTTCTTTGGCTTGTTTTCGTTTTTACAAGCTGATTTTTAACAACATCACTTTGACCTGTCTTGTTAATCATTTTTTCCTCCCTTTTGTTTTCAGGTTATTCTAAAAAACATTTGATCGTATCCATAAGCAATAAACGTGCCAAAGTTGGATTTTTGATTTAAGGGCGGTTAGAGTGTAATATTCTTTTTAGTGATCATCGATGCGAGGAAGCTAAACACAATATTTGTTCGGTTTTTGAGAAATTATCATATGAAGTTGTGATTTCTGATTGAAGACAAGCTAGATCTAATAGCTGGTATATAAGCATCTGCGCCAATATCTAATCATCAACACCTTATATTCCCAAAAATCGGAATGGAGTTCCATTTTTAGGAATTGTCGCAAGATCTGCGATTCACTGCGATTCCCAATCTATTAAATTTCGATGACTTAACTGTTTCTTCAAATTGGCACGCTTGTTGCTATGTAACTCAATTAAATACTGTCATCCCTTTTGTGGGAGATTAAACAAAGGAGAATTACTATGACGATGGAAGTCCGTTCAACAAATTACGCAGGCAATTTTCAATTGCAAGGATATGACAGAAGAAATCCTCAAATAATCAGCGTGCATACAAACAAGGACAACAGAACGATTTCAAGAACACCTGAACATCCACAGGGTTATTTAAATCAAATCCTTCAAAATATTTATAGACATTTCGTCTGGCTATTTACCGGTCGACGTTAGAAATTATCATAACCTGTTATTAGTTATTCTTGCATCGAGTGCAAACTCATTCGTCTTGCACTAACAAAAAGGATGGCAATAAATAGGATGAAAAACATAAGGGAAACAGCCATACTTCTAATGTCCGTGGAATCGCGTGTAAGCGAACAGCTCATGGCTTTGGCGCCGGAAGCGCCTCCTGAAAAAGCGTTACCGGCGATATCTTGTCCTTCGGGAACGGATTCGACGGTTGGACTGCCCTCTCCCACTCCATTCATACCTGAACCTCCGGATGGCACTTCGACCTGGTCGATTGAGGTGAAAACGATATTCCCTCGTGTCCAAAGAGCTGTCGTTGAGCGAGTGCTGCCGCTGGGACCTGTGTAGGTAGCCATGACGTATTTTCTCTGAATGGCAGGATCGGAAATCGTAATAGCATCGCCACCTTTTGTGAGTTCGCTATCTTTAAGGTCATATCGAATCCGAAACGCTTTCAGCTGATTTTGTTTTTGATTGATATCGTCGCCGGCTTCATAGATTTCAACATATCTGATGGAGTTGTCTTTTGATGATGCTGATTGTGGCAAAATAAATGTTGGTTTGTCTTTGATAAGTTGTGAATCAATCATCCCAATATTCGAATTAGCCCCCTCTTCAAGTATGAAAGCTTTTTCTGCCTCAATTCCTCCTCCATTGTCGTAGAGAGAAACCTTCGATAACGTGAGGTTTTTGACGTCTGCATCAGCTCGGATGCCGTAGAGCTTGTTATTCGTGATGATGCTCTCTTCGATGAGGATGTTTTCACCTTCACCATAGATGCCGATATCGAAATTTGATATGGTGACATCATCAATGGTTACGCCTTTGCCTTGTGTCTTAATTCCTGTCGAAAATGCTGGAGGTGATTCTGGAACTCCTGTCAGCTTTGAATTTGTCACCAAACACCCATTTGAACAACTGAGCTCGATTCCCTTTTTGGATTTATCGATCGTGATATTGTGGAGGAGAAGATAAACATCGAAGTTTACAGCAAGACCTACATTTTCCCCATCAAATACAAGCCCTGAAATGATTATTGGTTTGTTATCGTATGAAGGTTTTGCAAGTTTTATTGTACTATCTAAAGCACGTGGATATATTATCAACTGCCCATTATTTATTTTTTTGATTCCTATCTTAAAACAAAATTCATAGTAACTGTTATTTACAAGATAGACAGAGTTTGGATCAACAACGTTATCAGAAACTATTTTTTCAGCTACATCTGCCTTATCTGTCACTATGAGGTTAGGATCGTTCTCTGGACAAAGATTCGCTAGTTCAATATCAATATTCGTATTTGGAATTTTAAAAAGATTAGATTCCAACTGAACAAATGTTGGAGGAGATACATAAATCTGTGGGTTGTCAAAAGTGGCAAGCTGCTCTGCTGAAGCAATACTTCCACACAATATCATGAGCAAAAAAGTTGTTATCGCTATCTTTTTCATGTGCCCCCGCCATCTCTTATGCATTTTCGAGGCCAACTTTCTACCTTGCAAGCTATCATTATTCAGTTGAAAATTCAACAAGTTAGAATTTATTCAAAAATCGCATCGGGTAAAATCTACCCCCTATATATGAGGGTACCGTCAAAATTGACTAATAAACTTCATGATGCTAGGTTCTCGTCAACCGGGAGGCTTGTGATGATAGGAAATGCCTCTAAAAATATAAGAAATTTCAACGTCAATGTAGGGGCGGGTTTGAAACCCGCCCTATTTGTTTTTAAAGCCTCCCCCCTCAGGGGGGGAGGTAAGGTGTGGGGTGGGTTTGCTCGCCACATGCTACATGCCACATGCTACATACTGCTTTTGCTTTTAACTGCATGTGGTTCTAATAGAAACAACGCTATTCAGGAAGATGTTGCAACTCCTATAACCAAAGAAATCACACCTGAGGATATGATAATGTCAGATCGCTATCTTGGCGAACTTGTTGTGCATTTCAGGGATGATTTGGTAGTGAGGTTGAAGGAATTACCCCCTCCCAGCCTCCCCCGTATTAAAGGGGGAGGGGTGAGCACAACAAAACAGCAACCCCGTTTTGAAGTGCGCAACTTCTATTATCAAAGCCTCTCAGATGATCTTAATAGAATACTCGAAGAACACCCGTCAGTAGATGTGAGACGCTATCTAACGATGGAACAGGAGGAGTATGATACCTTCAAACGTGATCTTGAAGACTTAAACTCCGAAGAGCTGCCCGATCTCAACTCGATCTATTACTTCAAAGCAGAACCTAAAGAAGCTCTCATTTTATACAACAAGCTTAAAAACCTCTATGGAGTTGAATATATTTATCCACATCTTCAAAAGGTGCTTACTGCCACAACTACGCCCGACCTTTCATCCCAACAGGGATATCTTACATCAAACGGCGGTATAGACGCCCAATATGCCTGGAATCTTGGTGTCATGGGAAAAGGTGTGCATATTTATGAAGAGGATAGCGCATTCAACTTCGACCATGAGGATTTGCAGCTCGATTACACCGTCTATAACGAAAAGACAAATCCGAAAGGTTCACTCGTAAATAGCGTATCATCTCTCGGGGCACATCTGCCCCCGGAAAAGCAGCCGTTTATAATGGTAGGTGTTCCACTTGATGCCGCATTTGCCCATGGGACTGCTGTCGCAGGAGTCTTGAATGCATCGCACAACAATGGTACTGGAAATTTTGGAGTAAAGGGAATCGCACCAGATGCAAAGCTATTGGCGGGACTCACAGATGAGAGAAATTTATATTATGGCGCTGTCGTTGTTATCGAATCTGCAGTCACAGGCAAGGATGGTTGTGAAAAAACGACAGGCGGTCTCGATGATCCCTGTTTTGGCAAAGGTCAGCTCCCATGTGAAGTCGTCCCTGATGAGATGAAATACTATCAAACGCTTGCTGCTATAGGCATTACAGTCGTTGAAGGTGCGGGAAACTCCAGCCTCGATATCGGCGATCCGAGCCAGTACACAGGCAAATGGAGTATATGGGTGAATCCCACCACACAGGATAGCGGCGCGATTATGGTGGGGGCAAGCGATGGTGCCAACATGCAAAAGGCAGCCTTTAGCAATTACAGCCCCAGAGTCGATGCGTATTCATGGGGCAAGGGCATCGTCACGACTTCGTATCCCTACGGCGATGCTGCAACCAGCCCATTCTATTGGAGCGGACCAAATGGCCCAACGTCTCAGGATCCTACTAATGATAAAAACAGATTTTATACAAACAGATTCAACGGCACATCCGGGGCAACTGCGATAGTCGGAGGTGCCGTCACATTGGCACAAAGCAGGTTTATGCAATTAGCGGGCAATGGCAGAATGAGATACATCATGCCGAAGAAGATGAGGGAACTCGTGAGAACAAGCGGGGATAGTCAGAAGGATACAACAAACCAAAACATCGGTGTCCAGCCGAGGATGGATAAACTATTGAAAGTAGTTGATAACTACTGGCAGACGATTTCTGCAAAATACCCTGCATTGAAACAACAATTGGGGAGCACCAATCGCATGACGAAGCAGGAGATCATCGCGATGCGCTCTGATGGTGTTGGGATTGTGTGCATAAAATACGACCCTGACGGTAGTTCGAGCGATCCTCTATGTTCAGATGGCCTCCTTTGGCCGAGGGCAGACCAGATGAGTGTCGATATGGATATCGAAGGCGATGGTTTGATGGACTTAGTCAGTTGGAAGAGAGGAGAGTTTAAAATCGACCTCAGTTCGCAAGGTGCAGCATCAGCATGGTGCTCCGATCTCAAAGGAGTCAGGGAAACCGATGGCTATTGTGACAAATTTCCAGAAAAATATGGTTCATGGGATATAGTGATTAAATACACCGATATTAACAGTAAGTGGCTCTTGCCATATGTGAAAGACATGGATGCGGATCATCGCTCAGATCTCATGCTCTACGATAAAGAACACGGCAGATGGTATATCGAATATATGAATGTCGATTATATCAGCAAGAAAGAGAATCGAATCGCAAGTTGGGACAAAACACTGCAATATGACTGGAAAGACGAACTGAATATCGATCCATGGAAAAGTAAATATTCAAGGCCTGCGGTGAGCGATTTGGCAGCTGCAAATAAAAAAGATTATTCTTATGCGGACGGTTGGACAGATATTTCAATCTTATGTTCAGATGGCTATTGGCGTGTTGACTTTGGAGGACTCAACGGTCCCGATGGCAAATGGGATATCAAGACTAAATACCTCACAGATGAACAGTTAAAAGTAGCTCCAGGCTGGGCGTATCAGCCGTACGTGAGCTCCTCAAGAAATTATGAATCTATCGAAAAACTAATGGTCGACAATTTACCATATTATGTGGAAGCCCTATACGTAAAAAATCCTGACACGATTCTGAATGGAGGAAAGTTTAGTGGAATATGGGACGCGGGAGCAGGAGATATAGCCGAAGGAAACTCTGATCATTTTGAATATTGCAGGATCACTAAGGAATGTTCAACGGAATCTCCTGTTATCGGAGGAAATGAATCGATTCTTATCCCTTATTCAGGATGGAGCTATACAAGAACCGATTATCCAAATTTAGGTGTGTTTATTCCTGGTGAGAGTTTTGATCTTTTAATACGAGGAGAAGCTTCAAGACGACCTGAGAACTTTCAACCGGTGAAGGTTGATTTAAGCTGCAAACCTCTCACGATGGATGATCGCTACATCTTCCAATGCAAAGATGAATGGATAATAGTAGCTGATTCTTACAGATGTGCGAACTGGGGAAAAAACAGCGTGGGTAAAGATATATGCACCGATGAAACATGGGGCATCAAGCACATCCCACTGAGTTACGATCCCGGCGACTTCACCCTCCCCGGCCAGCCATACATCGGCGGCATCAGCTATTTAGATACTCAAAAGATCATTCAAAACTCTTTACTTGAGAATCCAAACACTCCTCCACCTATCATCGTCGATATGCCGATGATTAAGTAAAAAAACGGTGCGAGGGTGGTATATTTTGAATTCTCAATCCAATTTCATTTTTTTGAGTTTGGCGTACAAGGTCGTTTTGCCGATTCCTAAATGCATCGCTGCTTTTTCTTTTTCGCCATTCGTGAAATCGATCGATTCCCTGATGTACTCTTGCTCAACCTTCGAAAGAAAGGTTTTCAAGGGCATTATCGAGCCTCTTGCCGAAGGTGAAAGATTGGATAACGAAGAATCACACGTTGACTCACTAAAGGGCATAGAGACGTTATTTTCATCTATCAGATCCCCTTCGGAAAGGATGACCACGCTGTGAACAATATTTTCAAGTTCCCTTATATTTCCCGGCCAATTGTATTCTTTCAGCTTTTCGATAGCTGCCTTGGAGATTCTTTTGGCCTTTCCCCGCACACTGAACTTTCTTAAAAAATGCAATACCAGATCCTCAATATCTTCTTTTCGTTCTCTCAAAGGCGGTATGGTCAATGTGATAATTTTCAAACGATGATAGAGATCCAAACGAAACTCCCCTTTCGACACCAATTCCTCAAGGTTGTCGTTCGTCGCTGCGATCACTCTGAAATTCGA
>JBDRGF010000039.1:0-6575 GCA_043818055.1 Pseudomonadota bacterium
GTATAGCTCTGATAGACAAACATGTTTGTTACGTTGTTCTGGTTGATTTTGTATGAAGGCAGGGCGTGTCTTTGAATCAAATCTCCGCTTGCGAGTTTTACCTCCGACGCACCGCAGACTCCATCTCCTGTCCCTGTCTCCTCTGCCGTCTGATCTTCCACGGCTTCGGGGTTGATTGCACCCGGAGCTGTGATCGTTGGATAATTGATATCGCGGGGTGAAAAATGCGTTACTTCGTATTCGATCCACTCCCCCGTTGAATCTACAGCCCCCATCCCCCATCCCCTCATGTTCCCATCTACCAGTCTCCTTGTTGAAATATCCAACAGGGATCGGTGTTCCCGGGGCAAAGCCACGCTCATTTTTGAATTTTGTCTTTACGGGTTTGGTGAACTCAGCACCATCAGGCTCCAATTCCATTGCGTATGTGAAAAAGCTGGTCTCTGGAAGATCGCCCGGTAAAGTCTTTCCGGCTGGAAACCATGTCGTTCTGAAATTCTGCTCGGAATCTACAGCACCCTCTGGAATATCCATAGTCATGTTGCCATTTGCACTCTTATGTGTGCCACCCTGTGCTCCGATTGCCGTTGTTGCTGTATCCAATACCACGAGATAGACTTTGCCGATTGTTACAGTGCGATTGGACTGGACTCTGATAAGTTTATGGGCTGTTGTAAATCCGTCGATCTTCACATCGACGATGATCTCTTCGCTGCCACCTTTTGGTTCATAGGGAAGACCAAATCTCCCGTCGCTCTGGCTTTTTGCTATGATTTGTTGATCTTTGACATTTAATGTGACCCCCTCAAGCGGCTTCCCATCGGCATCAAAGATAACGCCTGTGATCGCCCCCTTCGTCGGGCTAAGTTCAAATCCCCATTCGGCGATATCGTATATCGCATCCTGATTTGCTACCCCTGCATCTTCTTCGATTCTCCCGCCCCCACCGCCGCAATACAGGTTCCACGCCGCCGCCGGCAGGAACAAAAAGACGACAAGTAGAAAGTGAACGACCCTCTTTTTCAATAGTGACTTCATAGGTTGCCTCCATTTGTGTCACAATTTCTTGTTATATTCTTTCACATTATCGTCTCTAATTTGGAAAGTTGCTAAAAATCTTTTAAAAAGTGAAAAAAGTTGAAATAAGGGGTGTGAAGTCCTCAGATAAAATAGTCAGAATATGTGGCATGTAGGATATAGTGAAAGAAGAGCCCCCCAAACAGACAGGGCATTAGCACTCTGAAATTTCTAAGTCAATCTCACTTTTAGAAATTTGGCTATTTACTACATGCCCCTTTATTTTTTTGACATCTCCAATGCAACTCCATATAGAAATGTATAAGGTCTTCAACAAGGAGTTCACATGCCGCTTCTTCCGATTGCCATAGGGTTAGTAGCTCTGGCTGCAGCGCTTTTTTCAGGCTGCAACTGCTCCCCTCCCCCTGTTACCGAAAAAAATCCAAAAGAGAAAAAACCTGATAGCGATGGCAACATCGAAAAGGATGGCGGCCCCCCTGAAACACCAAAAGAGATACCAAGGGAGATTCTTCCAGAAAATCCAGTTGAACCGCCTCCACCAAAATGCCCACCTTCAAAATCAAGCTATCAGCTGGCCGATTGTAAGGGGAAAATTGTTTCCATAAGGGCAAATTTATCACCGACAAAATCAATATTGCTCTGTTCAAGCCCAGCCTCATTATGGGAGGTAAATAATAACCCCCCTAAAAAAGATAGTGAAGCGGCACATAAAAGATTGTCGATAGATACTAAGGACACAAAATATACTGCGATGCCTAGCTCTCATGATCCGTTAAATCCGGGAGATCTGATCGTTTTCAACTTAATAAATAACAAGACAAAAATAACTGAAGGAATGGGAAAGATATTATATGACCCTTCGAGCTGGCAGATGATATCAAAAAGCCTGCATCCCAAATTTACACTAAACAGCGGCTCGCAACCGCTAGAAATTGTTACATCTAAGGCCGTACTCAACTTCATCAGGGGAGGATATCTCCATCTCACCATGAGAACCGGTAGCAAATATGAACAGGGGATCATCATCAAATTTAAAGTGACTGGGAATGAAAAAGATATTGATACAAAACCGTTTTATATTCCTCACTTCCTTAATGGATATCAACCCACAACGGGAATTGTAAATGGGGATACAGCTTATGTCATCACAGCAGGCAGTAAAGAGCCACCATTTACACAATGCCGGCCGCCATTTTGCCCTCCCACAACAGAACCGAAACTGCTGATTCTCGATGTCTCTTACAAGGATAAATGCTCCGTCGCGACATGTCCCAGGGATAAAGAGTCTCCTGTTGAATTGAAAATATCTGCCTCCGACTCGCTTCCTATAACGACAAATGGAGTCATCCCCTCCTCTGATTTCAGCCGGCTGAATATTATGACAGCTCAGGGACTGATTCAAATATCGCTGAGTGACAAAAAGCAAACATATAAGAACTACAATAATCTATTGAGAAGCGACGAAACTTTTATCAGCATGCACAAGAACGAATCAACCGGCGAGCTTTATCTCTTCACATCCCATGACAAGATAATCATCGTCAATCCAGCATCTCCCGAGAGCCCAAAAACAAACCGATATCTAAATGATGATGCCTATAATATTGGGAAAAGAAACGCCGGAATACCCTTCAAAGCAGATGGCGGAAAATATGGTATCCCGATAAAATGCAGCCTTGACGGAAATGTAGAAGTCATCTTTCACAAAGTAGAATAGAATTAATTTGATTTTATCTGATCACTAATCCGACACCGCGCTACCAAAATTGTCGTCGTTTTGTGTCCCTGTTATTCTTACAAAGGCATTAGAAAATTGATCGTTTTCTCCAGGCAGGCTTAAGATAGCACCGCTGAATATAGATGCTTCACCCGGCCTCGCAGGTACTGATCCCCCGATCTGCGAGCCGACTATCAGATCGGATTTGCCATCCGAATTGAAATCGCCATCCAGCGCAAGAGTGAAGCCTATTCTGTCATATGCCTCATTGCCTACAATAGTTGAAACAGCATCACCGGGCATGCCCAATATTCCCAAAAGATCCGAACTTCCCAAAATGATATACACCTTACCACCACTGGTTACACCTCCCGGACTTGCGTTGTATGAAGATACGGCCAGATCGGCTAAACCATCCCCATTTATATCACCTCGATTAGAAATACCTCTTCCCAATCTGTCATTAGCTGCCTCTCCAGTCACTATGACATCGGCATCAACATCCGCATTCCATGTTCCCTGTAAAATATCGGTATCACCGCCAAAAAATAGATATGCCCTTCCCTCATCTACAGTGATATCAAAGCTTGGAGCACCAACAACAAAATCGTTGTATCCGTCACCATTGAAATCTCCGCCTGCTGAGACGCTCCAGCCAAAACTTCCGCCGGAAGCATCGATCTGGAGATCAGAGTCAGTTGGTGCCGAAATTAAAGGCGCAAGAAGATCGTCGCCAAAGATCAGATATGCTGTCTCTCCAAATGTTGCTCCAATCAACAAATCATCATAGCTATCATTATTGATATCCGCGGCAGAAACCGAACAACCGAGACTTTGAACCGCCCCCCCATTTATGATCACATCCGCCCTTGAGGCGTATCGATTTCCTGTTAAATACTGACCGCCATAGAAAATATATACCGCTCCTGAATAAAACGCATGCGCCTGTGATGTGGCAATTACATCGGAACACCCATCACCGTTGATATCCCCTATAGTCAGTGCGTAACCAAGATTATCAGTGTTGGCAACGCCCTGCACTCTGAAAAAAGCTTCACTTGAGAGAATCTGCGAAAAACCTGCCGTTCTTTGATTCAATGCATGCAAACCGCTTATCACATGCACAGCACCGTACCCACCACTATAATTTTCTTCTGCAACAACTATGTCAGCATAGCCGTCACAATTAACATCTCCAAGGCTCAAAGCTCCCCCAAGATTTCCTCCTGTTCCTGTTATCTTCATTACTCCTGTATTGGAAGCAAGCATCTCCGCAGTCAATCTTGCACCACTAATGAGATAGGCTGTATCTATAGAATCGGCGCCAATAACCAAATCTGGAATACGATCGCCATCGTAATCTCCCGATACCATGGTTGTAAAGGTTTGCTGAATACTCGATGCTTTCTGTATGGATGCAGATGTGCCACTGGCGCTCATCACAACGGTATAGGTAGTATTTGGTTTCAGACCGTTCAAAGGGGTAAAAGTCAGGGTGAGACAGTCATGAGAAAGAACAGTTGTCCCCTCGATCACATTTATATCCTGATCGACCAATGAAAAATAATCTCCAATTGAATCGGGGGCTGTTAACGCAAACGTTATCTCCACTTTAACATTTAGTGGGATTGGTGTGGTCAAGCTGGTATTTACAATATTAAGTTTCTCCCCATCAACTCTGACCAACTTCACACCTGTTATGTCAACAGAACCGGTTTGAGTCGTAATCTCACCAGTATCTGTTGTCTCCTCAGTTTCAGTTTCAGCTTCAATATCAGACAGACCGGAACAAGACCCCACTGCCATACTCAGAAAGAGCATTATTAAAAGGGTTGAGAACCTCGATCCTATTTTATCCCATATTTTGAACACTTCCCCTCCTCGTAAGAAAGAAGTCACCAAGTAGATAAATGTGCATAAATCGGGCCTTATTATTCAGAAAATTAGCAAATATTTCTATAGTATTTTCAATGAGTTAACTTTTTGAAAAAGAGATAGGAGGTAAGATCATACCCATTCGTCAATACAAAATGCGACAAAACAATTCAGGTCGTTCATTTATAAGCCTTTTCTGATTAAATACCTAATATATTTCCAAGCACATAGAACATATCCTGCCCAGCAGTCCAAACACCTGCAAAATAGCCACACAAAGAATTATGAATACTTCAATAAATACTCCCTGATGAACTGGTCTATATCACCATCCATCACCGCCGTGACGTTGCCTACGTCGATGCCTGTCCTGTGATCCTTCACCATCTGATAGGGCTGCATCACGTATGAGCGGATCTGGGAGCCCCATTCGATGCGCTTCTTGCTCTTCTCTATCTCTTGAGCCTCTTTGAGTTTTTTTTCCATCTCGAGCTCATATAATTTGGCCTTGAGAAGGCGCATCGCCGTTGCCTTGTTCTGGTGTTGGGAACGACCGCTCTGACATGCGACCACGATTCCTGTCGGCTCGTGCGTCAAGCGGACGGCAGAATCGGTCTTGTTCACATGCTGTCCACCTGCTCCACTTGAACGGAATGTATCCACCCTCAGATCTGATTCATTGATCTCAATTTCGATGTCCTCTTGGATATCCGGCATGACGAATACGGAACAGAATGATGTATGTCTGCGTTTATTTGCGTCGAAAGGAGATATGCGCACGAGCCGATGCACGCCATTCTCCGCTTTCAGATATCCGTAGGCGTATTTTCCCTCGATCATGAGTGTCGCACTTCTGAATCCTGCGCCCTCGCCCGCCGTGAAATCGACGACCTCGTTTTTGTATCCCTTGTTATCACACCACCGCCTGTACATCCGAAGCAACATCTCAGCCCAGTCGCAGGCCTCTGTCCCTCCGGCTCCAGCGTTGATCGAGAGAATCGCGTTGGCTTCATCATTGTCGCCGGAGAGCATCCGCCTGAACTCGAGCTCTTTTAACGCTGTTTCTACTTGCGACAATATATTGTCGGCCTCTTTGACAAGATCCTCTTCGGGGCTTTCATCGAGGAGTTCGCCGATCGCTTCAACATCTTTGAAACGTTTGAACTGTTCCTCAAACTCGCCCAATAAATTATTGAGATCTTCTCTCTCTTTATTTATTTTCTTTGCGCGAGTCTGATCGTTCCAAAAATCCGGGGCTGAAGCCAGGATCTCAATCTCTTCAAATCTCTTTTTCTTTTTATCACAGTCAAAGATGCCCCCAGAGTTCAGTGATCCCCTTTTGCAACAAATCAAATCTTTCCTTCATCTCTCTTTCCATTTTTTGCTCCTAAATAGTGTAAGGGCGGTTCGCGAACCGCCCCTACATTTATTATTTCCTTATCTTTCTATACATCACTGCAATTATTGCAATCAAAAGATATAGCGACATGCCCCATGCAAACCAGTCGCCAAGGCGTGTGTATAAAGTCTTGTCATTCATAAAGGGTATCTGATTGACTAAGATAGCTTGTTCAAAAAGACCTGTGGATGCTACGACATTACCTGTGGCTGTGATGATCGCGCTCACACCGGTGTTTGTCGATCTTATAAGATATCTTCTATTCTCGACCGCCCTGAAGATGGCAAGGGCCAAGTGCTGGTACGCGGCGGAAGAGAGACCATACCACGCATCGTTCGTAAGATTCACCAGAATTTCTGAACCATTTAAAACTTCCCTCCTCGAAATATCGGGAAAGATATCTTCATAGCATATCAACATTGAGATCTTATGATTGCCGAGGTTGAATGGTTCAAAGCTCGTTCCTGCTACCATATCATCGGAAGGAAATGTCGTTATCTTATCGACGAAGAAGAAGAGCTTTCTCAAAGGAACATATTCGCCGAA
>JBDRGF010000040.1:0-29526 GCA_043818055.1 Pseudomonadota bacterium
AATCGTATATGGCGGTGCTCCAAAATCCCTGAACGTTTCTCGAAGCTTCAAGAGCTCCTTCATCTCAGGAGAATCGAGCAGATCAAAATCGAGCAGCGTCACGCGACTGCATCCGCCGTAAATGGTTTTGTAGGTGATCGAAGACCCTCCATGCTCAGCATCCTCGGCCTCTTCCACACGAAAATCGCCAATATCCGGGAAATGTTCGTTGAGATATGCGGCTACGCTGTCGAGCTCGGAATCGAGTTTTCCATCTGACTTTTTCGAGAGCAGAGTAGATGTTATGTTCGTCGCCCTTACGACAGCATCGATAATACGGGGATCCCGCCTCTTTGCGATGAGGTCCAGAAGAGAGGAATAGTTGATCAGCTGCTTTGTGATCGCTGTCAGTTTCTTTCCTGTGAACTCTTTCGCATTTTTACCTTTTGTCGTCACCTTCATCCCCTCTACGCCTACGCCGATGAGATAATCGTTGAGCGCAACATCATCCTTCAGGTATTGCTCGGCCTTTCCCTTCTTCACGCGATAGAGTGGGGGCTGCCCGATGTAGAGATATCCTCTTTCGATTAACTCCGGCATCTGACGGAAAAAAAATGTCAGGAGAAGCGTTCTGATATGTGAGCCGTCGACATCCGCGTCGGCCAGCAATATGATTTGATGATATCTCAGCTTTTCAATATTAAAATCCTTCTCACCGATACCTGTGCCAAGCGCCGTGATGATAGTCCTGATCTCATCGGATGCGAGCATCTTATCGAAACGCGCCTTCTCAACATTCAAAATTTTACCCTTGATAGGAAGGATCGCCTGGAAACGCCTGTTGCGCCCCTGTTTTGCGCTTCCCCCGGCCGAATCGCCTTCCACTATATAGAGCTCACACATCTTGGGGTCGCGTTCCTGACAGTCGGCAAGTTTGCCAGGAAGGGAACCTACCTCCAATGCTGATTTTCTGCGGACTAAGTTTCTCGCCTGCCTTGCGGCCTCCCTTGCCCTTGCCGCATCCAAAACTTTTGAGATGACCTTTCTTGCGACATCGCCATGTTTTTCAAAATAATCGTTGAGCTGTTCATAAACGACCTGCTTTATGATGCCCTCGACATCGCTATTTCCAAGCTTTCCCTTCGTCTGACCTTCAAATTGTGGATGGGAGAGCTTCACGGAAACCACAGCGGTTAAACCCTCGCGCACATCCTCTCCGTCGGGAAGCTTGTTCATCTTCTTGAATACGCCCTTTTGCTGACCGTATTGATTGATCGCGCGCGTCAGAGCAGATTTAAAACCGGAGAGATGCGTTCCGCCGTCGCATGTGTTTATGTTGTTAGCAAATGAGAAGACATTCTCTTTGTATCCATCGTTCCACTGCATCGCTATTTCAAAAATCATATCATTCTTCTCGGCTTCGAAATAGATAGGTTTCTTATGAATCGCATCTTTACCCTTGTTCAAAAATTCAACGAAGCTCTCGATGCCACCCTTGTAACAGAACTCGTGCTCCTTCTCCTTGTCCCGCTCATCCTCGATGCTGATGAAAAGCCCCTTGTTCAAAAAGGCAACTTCGCGAAGCCTCTTCGAGAGGATGTCGAAAGAATACTCGACCGTTTCGAATATCTTTGTGTCGGGCTTGAAGGTTACCTTCGTCCCGCTCTTCTGGCTCTTTCCTGTGGGCTTTAGCGCTGCGGTGGGCTTTCCCCTCTCGTATCTCTGGGAATAGACACCGCCATCCCTCTTGATTTCGAGCTTTAGCCATTCGGAGAGGGCGTTAACACACGAGACACCGACTCCATGTAGTCCTCCCGAAACCTTATAAGCGCTATTTTCAAATTTTCCCCCGGCGTGAAGTTTCGTCATGACAACTTCTGCGGCCGAAACCTTCTCGCTCTCGTGCATATCGACAGGTATGCCTCGACCGTTGTCAGTCACTGTGACCGAACCATCAACATGTATGATCACCTCTATTTTGGTGCAAAAACCCGCGAGCGCCTCATCGACTGAATTGTCCACTACTTCAAATACAAGATGGTGCAGGCCGACACTCCCCGTTGACCCTATGTACATGGAAGGCCTTTCACGAACAGCCTCAAGCCCCTCTAACACCTTGATTTTAGACGCATCATAGGAATGCCCCGTCTTGACCCCAATGTTCTTTTCGACCTCTTTGATGTCTATTTCCATTTTTTTCTCCATAATATAAAACCCTTCTAACCCTTTAAATGAGGCGTTTTTCTAACATTTGACGGGAAAATAGTAAAGCCAATATATTGATCTGTTATTGTCATTTGATATTTTACCGCATCGGGCCAAAGAACCTTGAGTGGGTCTGGTTTAGATTTTGGATGAGAAGATGATCCGAACCCTTATTGAATTTTATATGCAGCATTTCAGATGCTGACAATCTTTCATATCCCTTATCATCTGAAATATCCGACCGCGTTCCCTTAAATTGAGAACCAAATACTCCCGATAAACCTCTTAAAATTCTTCGTGCAGCTTCAATAAAGGAAGCCGTTGGATTCTCCGCACTGATAAAGTTGATATTCGGCGGACTTACAACCGTATCCCTACTGCTAATAGAGCTTTCCAGATCATTTGCAGCATCTTCCGCAATAAGAATCCCTATGTTTTCTTCCAATTCTTTCCCTGGATTGACAAAGAGTCCAAAAACAAAATGTCTGGTAATAGGATTCTGATATAAATCTACAACGAGTTCAAAGCTGCCGATCAATTGACCATCGACAGATTCAATTCCCTGAACTGCCAGCTTGATTGTGCCATCCTCAAGTAAATATGCATTTACGAAGGCAGATGAAGGAAGTTCGATCAGGCTGTTGATCATCTTATGAAACTCAATTCCTTCTAAAACTTCTTGTGGCAACCCAAGAGCGCCCTTATCCACACGCCTAAATTCGAATAGATGCTCAGGAACAGGAAATGGTAAATCTATAACAGACCCCTCTTTTTCCAGTAAAAAAATGCCGCGCAAATAGACACAATGATCGACGACATTTTGCTTTGGGACAGAGAGAGCTGGATCAGGCATCAATATTCCTAACTTCCAACCATAGCTGGATTGAGTTGATGTAAGAATATTGCCGGTTTTTCTATCCATAAACAGCAACGGGGTGTCAGTGGTACAGGAACCATCTGGATGTTGAATAATATTATTTATCGGCTGATTCGGCACGGGTTCAGGCATGGAGTCGTTGGCAATTAACACAGAAAACTCAACACTGATCTCAAAGGGGCATTAGTTCCACCTCTTATTGACTCGAAAGTGGTATTTTCTCTATCCACTGGAGGAGTGTAGATTTGTTCACGAGTTGGCGTAGTACTATTCAGTTCGCCAACACCTTCACTTTCAGGTGATCTAATTCGATCTTTAGGCGCTGGATGTATCGGCCTTGTTTTAATCTCGTTTGCCATCGTTCCCTCGTTAATTACGCTCGATTATCTAAAATTTCAGCCTTGTGATCGGCTGAAAAATGACCCTTTCAAAACCTGTTCCGACATTTCGTGTGAAGGTAGTGACATATTCGTTTGGATTCACATTCACCCCATTCCTTCTCTCATCCTCTGTTAAACAACGGCCTTTCTCATTTTTCTCAATTGCCTCTCCGGTGATGAGATTGTATTGTCTAACCCTGATTGCAGGATCAAGCAATCCGTCTTTGTGTTCGGGAACCAAAAGAATCGGTCCATCATATCTGTTCACAAACTGACCCATATAGGAACGAGGAACATTAGAAAATCCGACCTTTCGATCAATGATTCTTTCATTCCTAAGTCTGTCTGTAAAAAGAGATTGATGTTCCAACAACACACCTGCATGCCATACCCTATCGTCATCTGTATCTATCAGGACAGCTGCAATAGGCAAACGCCCTTTCCTCTCTCTTATTTCAGGCAACATCTCTTTTGGATTTAAAACCGTTTCGCTAAAAGCCGAAACATCTGCAAACCGTCCGAAGAGGCTCTCCCAGTCAGGCTCAACAAAAAACCTTGGTTCACTCCTCGTGATAGGAAGTGTGAGGATCAACTTGTTAAAGCTCTCACCAAGTCTTATACCTTTAAACCTGATAACATCTCCACTTTCACCTTCAAAGCCATCAAAAAATTTACCATCCTTACTCAAAGAGTAGCGTTTTTTATCCACCCGCATCTCCGGAGATGTACTATGATTAGAAGCTTCGAGTCGATCTATCGCATGTATCGTATCTGCATGAATATTGATTTTAAAAACTATTCTGTGGGCATCTGGATGGAAGCAGGGCTGAGATGTACAGTCGAAAAATCCGACAGATTTAACTCTCTCAATTCCCTCCCTTGGTGTAATTAACTCACCATCAGAGTCAATTGCTAAACAAAGAGTGACACCTGGATTAAGCGGATGAGAATCATCAATGACGCTCCTTGCAACAAAAATCTCCGTGTCTACCGCGGCAAGCGTTAACTTTCCATTATATCCGTTTATGACCTCCCATCTACAAAGATCTACCGGAAGCGGAAATACCTGACCTATAAACCCCTCAGTAGCACTTTTTGAAAATGTAATTCCTTTGACGCCTACATAGTCACCTTCGTACTGCTGGGGATAGAAAATCTGATGAGGTGCAAAAACATGAGGGAGAACAGCTCTTTGAGAATCAGAGGACATGTCCTCCAAAATCAATTCTGGTTCGAGAAGAGGATCGGTATCCACTTGAGTCGCTTGATTAAATTCAGGACCAACAAACGCAGGGACGTAGATAGGATGAAGATTTTCATCGATGAACCCCGGAGGCCTGGCATCTCCTGGAAGGGCATCTAAAGGGACTAGTTTTATAGGCTCCGTCGGAATGGTCATTTCTGGAGACCTTGTTATTCTGGGCGGTTTTTGAAAATCCGGAGAAGGAGTCGGCCTCTTCTCCCTCAACAAACCTACGCGAAGTTTGTTCATGTTATGATTATACATCTTAGCTTGTCTCCTCGCCTCTTCAAGCTCCTCAGGAGTGCATTGTTCTTTTGCGCCCTCCTGTTGAGAGGGCTGTTTTACTTTGACGGGCTGTTTTACACCCACAGGTGAAATTGCTTTAGGTTTAATAGGATTAGGCATAAAAAAGACCCCCTCTTTTGAGATTGGATAACCTTCAAATGAAAAAACAGATTAATGGAATTTTTATTAGAGAACGCAAATCGTGTGACCGCGAGGTCACTCTATGAATTCAGACACCTTGTTTTTAAAGTTATAACAACAATGATGCAAGAAAAAAAATCAGCCAAGAAGCCCCGCAACTAAAAGAGCCGCTATTATGACGCCCATGATACCCTCTCCTGCGATGCCGCCAGCTGCAATCGAAGCTGAATACTTTTCGCTGAACGAGGTGTGACGCTTGTTTATGTACAATAAGACAAGAGAGCCTAAGAACATCGAAAAACAGTAGTATGCCGGGACTATGAATGCGATGCCAACTGCAACACCTGAGGGCAAAAATCTTTTAATGGATGTCTTGTTGAGCAATGTGAGGATCGTTCCAAGAACCGCTCCAATTATAGCAGCATGAAGAGTCGAAGGAGGCAGCGAGGAGAGACCCTGCGCCAAGACCCTTGCCATCGTCGACCACGCAATCGCTGCCGGCGCGGGCAATGTTTCAGTCCCCAGAGGGTAGGCCTTCGTAACTAACATGTAGATCGGCACAACCATAAAGACACCTACCAACACACCGATAAGTTGAGCGACCAATTGTTTCTTTGGAGAAGCGCCCAAAAGATATCCCGCTTTCAGATCGTGCATCATGTCGCCGGACTGGGAGGCGCCCGCGGAGGTGACAGCAGCGGCCATCAGATTTGTCGTCATGTTGCCAGGGGCCAAAAGACCATAAACCAACTGCGTTATCTTTCCCATCCCTCCCACTGGATTGATGTCGGTCTCACCGGTAGCACGAACAGCTACCGAAGCCAAAACGCTCGATAACAAAATTGCGATTATCGACATCCAAACTGGGATATTGAAGATATAGTACGCCGCTATGACAGCCATAGACCCGGCCACGAGCATGCCCACTATCCACAATTTCAAACCGATCTGTTCGATATTTTTTCTGTGTTTTGAAACAGCTGCCTTTTCTATCGTGACAAATGTTCTCAAAACGGTTTTCCACTGCAAGAGCAAAGATACGATCCCTGTCGAGACCATCAGGGCAACGCCGGGCCATATCGACCAGCGGATGATCGCACGATAAGACATTTCTTCAATGACTCCAAACTTAACCAAGAGGGGTGCGATTATCGCCCAGCAGATGGTCGCTCCAACCGCAAGAGAGGCGCCTACTCTTGGACCGATGAGAAGCCCTGCGCCAAACATCATCGGGCTCATGTTGATGCCCAGGGTCAAAGTCTTGCATGCAACGCCAGAGATAGAACATGGAAAATATAAATTATTTGGAATATTGAAGGGCATCCAGGCAGCCTTGGCATCCCGAAACCATGTGAAGATTCCTGAAAAAATTCCCATGTACAAAAGCGCCTTTGCTTTTAAGAGCGCCTCGTTTCCTGCGGCATGCATCGCCTTGATGCAGGCTGCCGTCGCAGTCCCTGTCGGAAAACGAAGCTTCTCGTTGACAACCATCTGCTCCCGAAGCGGTATAGCAAAGAATACGCCGAGCAGCGAAACTCCCAGACACCATAAGGTCATCTGCCAATATGAAAGGGTTACGCCGAGCATCGCTAATGCTGGAATCGCGCTGACAAGCCCAGCTGATGAGCTCATGCAGCCTGCGGCTGAGCCTGTGGTCTGGCTTATATTGTTTTCAAGAATCGTAAATTTTGATTTAAAAAGTGGAGAGAGAGCTTTGGCAAGTGCAAAGGCCAAAACCGCGCTTATGATGGAGCCCCCTTCTGTCCAACCGGCCTTGAGCCCCATATATATGTTGCTCATTCCCATTATGCCGCCGATCAGGCATCCAAAGAGGATCGCACGAAATGTCAACTGGGGTTCATTCACAGACCAGCTCAGGGTCTCTTTATCTGATGCATCGTGTTCGAGATCACTCTCTATATGAACCGGAATTTCTTCCTCTTCAACAATCTCTGGGTCGAGGCGCTCTTTTTCAAAATTTGTTGTAGTCATATATTCTCCTTTTGCCCCCCAAGAATCTAAAGATCGTGCAGAATATCGATTTTCATAGCTTTTTGCAACAAAAACCAATTAACAATACCAAAAGGCAATTAACAATACAAAATTTCCAATTCCCAATTAACATCATTATGGCACTTCTAAAAACAACTTTATTTTGTCCTTTTTGTTCTTCGTGTCATCCCCTTGATCAGCGGGGATCCAGTATTGATAGGTATTAGCCAAATCTGGATCCCCGCTGATCGAGGCTGTTGCCGAACTGAAATGTAGGGGCAACCCCCCGTGGTTGCCCTCTTATAAGGGCAGGCACTTTCGGCCTGCCCCTACAAAAACATCAAAAAACGGACTTCGGCAACAGCCTCTGATCAAGGGGATGACAAGCAGGAATCATAGGTTTTTAGAGGTACCCATATAGTTTATTTCATCACCTTATCCCGGAGCGCTTGATAGGAATCAATTACATCATATTTAATATCCGCATGCCCTAACGCCTCAAAATGCTTTCGGGCATAGCTAATCTTTTTCTGCTCAATTTCCTTTAACTGAAGACTCTCCATACTGCCTTTTGTTTCCGCGATAAAATAAACATACTTATATTTGTCCGCGTCAAAGACTATCGCCCAATCCGGAGAATAGTTGCCAAGCGGTGTTGGTATTTGAAAACCATTCTGCCCTCTTGGTAATTTTGCATAAACCAGAACATCTTCAGCTTCCAAAGCCTTGGCGAAATTCCTTTCCACCTTAGAATCCGTCTTCACATAATCATGAACATGTTTTTTTACCTCAAGAATATTCTCAGCAAGTGAGCCTTTAAAATTATTGATGGTAAAAACACTGTCGTCATAAGACTGATCTGTCTTTGAATAAATGATATTGTTGATGAGCGTGGCCGCTTTCTCGCTATTAATCAAATTCACCACACCTTGGATAAAACTTTCCGGATTGACTTTGAAATTATGAAAAGTATCAACGCGCAAATTCTGCAATATCTTAACGACTGTTCGTCTTGTTAAATTCGTCTCTTTCGCGATCTCAGCAACCAAATCATATTTCAATGAACCAAGTAATGATTCAGCCTTCTCCGTTATATTTTGTTGCTTCTTCATGCTCTCGCCTGACTTAAGGCTTGATTCATCCATCTTGTCTTCTTGCTCACCGGAAGTGATATGAACCACGATCTTTTTAACGGTCAGCTTCTCATCAATCGCTTCAACGCTCTTCCTGATCAATTCGTCGCTGTCAAAATCAACCTCATACACCGTCTTAACTTTGATCTTCTTCCAAAGATCCTGAAACTCTTTCTTCGCAAAATTTTCATTCGGTTTTAAAACAGCTTCATTAATACTGTTGGCGTTCTCATTCTCAGAGGCTTTAAAGTTTGCCGTTGTATAAATATTCTGCATCAACTGTGCAACTTGTGTTTCAAAGCCCTTCAGTTTTTCAGGCACTGTATATTTTTTATCCGCAATATCCTGAATGAAAACATCTGTGATCTGATAATTCTCATTCACATACCCCTTCATCTTCAGGTCAAATATCAAATCCATGGATGCCTGATTATCAAAAACAAATTTGTCGCCTTTTTCATTAGTTAAAACCAGATCTTTTAAAACCTCCACCGTCAATTTCACCGGTCTTTCCGAAAGTGACTCTACGATCTCATTCTGCAATTCTCGCGCAAAAGAATCATAAGACTCACTAGCAACAACCGTCAATTTATTCACATCAAAGAACTCGCCTTCAAGCATCGAAACATCCATACGCTCGCCTTGCCCATTCACACAAATCCTCAAACCCCTGCCGATCTCCTGACGCTTGCTGATCGTTGACTGGCTATGTTTAAGCGTGCATATCTGAAAGATATTCGGGTTATCCCATCCTTCCCTGAGTGCCGAGTGAGAAAAAATAAACCGCGTCGGTTCCTTCAGATCCAAAAGCTTTTCTTTATTCTTCATGATCAGATCATACGCACTCTCATCATCACTCCCACCTTCTCCGCGCTTTTCTTTAGAATCAACAAGATTTCCTTTCTTATCTATCGAAAAATATCCTTTGTGAATATCTCCTACCTGATGTTTGCCAAGATAGGCGTTATAATCTTCTTCAAACAAATTAAGATGACTTATTGCCTGAGCGTATTCTTCTTCAAACAGCTTAGCATAATCACCTTTTTGATCGGCTTGATCATAATCCCTGTATTTAACGACCTCATCAATAAAGAACAACGACAACACCTTAATCCCTTTGGAAAACATGATCCGTTCTTTTTCAATATGTGATTTGATCGTTTCCCGTATCTGAATGCGCCGAACATGCTCTTCGTCCACATGCCCTATTGTTTGCCCGACAGACAACTCAACCCCATTGGTAAATACAACCTTATTCGTTAATCCGTTGATTTCCTTAACAACGAAACCTTCTTTATATTGACTGCTTTCATTAGACAAAACAAAAAGGTCATCTTTTTCTTTGATCTGCCGGATCTTCTTCTGAATACCATTATTCTGCTTTACTTCCAGCTCCAGATACGCAACCGGATATTTATTTTTACTCACCTGAATACGATCGAGAAATAAATAACTGTTAGTTCCGCTATTGCCCACGACCTCGATCCCTTTAACGCTGATCTTTTTAACCAGCTTCTGGTTATAGGCATCAATAGCATCAAGCCGATAAATCTTGTTGAAATCCTTTTTATGAGTCGCGGAATACCGCAAAGTAAACAACTGATCAAACTCTCTTTGAGTAAATATCTTCTCTGCCTTTTCTCCGAAACGCTGAGGCTCATCAATGATCAAAATGGGTCTGGCACGTTTGATGATATCAATAGGCCGCTCGCTTTGAAGTGTATCCAATTTCTGGTAAATCTTTCTGGATTCTTTGCTCGTTGTCGCAAAAGCCTGATAATTCATAATAATCACTTCGATATTCGACGTATCAGCAAAGCTCTTGATATTAATGAGATTCGATTTATTCTGTGTGTTATAGATCGAGAAACGGATCTTCTTGCCGTATATTTCCTGAAAATGCTCCGCGGTTATTTCGAGCGATTTATGCACACCTTCGCGAATAGCAACAGATGGCACCATGATAATAAACTTGTTCCAGCCGTAATGCTTATTGAGTTCATACATGGTTTTGGTATAAACATAAGTTTTGCCGGTTCCTGTCTCCATCTCAATGGTAAAATTCAATCCATCCAGCCGGTCAATAACTTTTAAACCCTGCTCTTTCTGCAAAGCCTGAACATTTTTTAAAATATCGCTGTCTGTAATTTCAATTTTCTTGTTAGAAAAGATCTCATGCGCCACAAAACCAGTGCGCCCTGCCACTTCCTTGCGTAAACCCTTGCTCTGCCCAAGAAAACACTGCACAACCGCGGATGCGGCGTCCGTCTGATATTGTTGATGTTTAAATTGAAGTTTCATTCTTATATCACCGTAACCTTTGTTTCAGGTGAAAGCCTCTTGAACCGCTCTTCTACATTAATACGATCTTTGTCGTCCTTAAAACTTGCGTCTTTGAAGACAACTTTAAAAGGCTTCAAGTCCGCGATCTCATCGACGATCTTAAAATCAATATCATTGTCAAAACACGCCACAAGCGCATTGGTTTGAACAATAAAAACTGTATTCTTGCCTATTTTCTTTGTTTCAATAGGAAGAGAAAGTTCTAAACCCAGATCAAGTAAAACTTGCGTGAGCAAGTCTTCCGGGGTGCGATCTTCTTTAATATTACTTTCTAAAAACGCAAGCTGTTGCTGATCTAACGAGGCCGGATGATAAAACACATCTTTCATATTGCTCGTGTCAGTTTTATAGACCCGGAATCCGATATCGAGTTTGCTCGCGTCAATGGGCTCCTGACCCAATTCTAATTGCTGATTCTTAGCGTTAAGTTCCTCAACTATTTTCTTGCCCGCACGGCGAATCCTCTCCTTACCGATCTCGACAATGGTTTTATACCCAGCTTTATATGCTTCACTGTTTTCGTCACAAGGTTCGGGAATTTGCACCATACAGAATTTACGATTCCCGCCATCTTCGGCATTAAGCTGTAACAATGCATCTGCTGTAGTGGCGCTACCTGAAAAGAAATCAAAGACAACATCATTATTGCCAACAGCAACATTAATTAGATATTTCATGAGTTTAATTGGCTTCGGATTTTCAAACTTTACTTCCGAAATCAAGTTCTTCAAGTAAACGGTTGTGCTTTGAGCATCAAACACACCCCAATTACTTTTTAGAGCCTTTGTTTCATTGGTCATTTCCCGCATAAATTCTTTTTGTTTTGGAAGTGAATCTTTCCATAGAATTCGATTTTCTTTGATCATCCTGTCTAATGATTCTTTTGAAAATGCCCAAGTGTTTGTGTACTCCTTGCCTGTATTAGGATCGATAATTGTAAATGCATCTTCAATCGGTTTAATTGTACTTTTTATATTAGACTCTCTCCAAGGCCCTCTAGGATCACTATCCGGATTTTTAAAGCCATCAGATTCTTCATTTCTTTCTTCCCCGATAAATTTAAATTCTTCACTTTTTTGATATGCGACAATATATTCATGAACATTGACCATCATATTTTTAGGAGGCACGCCTTTTGCCGATGATTTTTTATTCCAAACTATGGAATCGATATAATTCACTTCGCCGAATATTTCATTCATTATCGAAACTAAAGTTGAATGCTCGTGTTCATCGATACTTACAAAAATCGCACCATCATCCCTTAACAAATCTTTCGCCACCACTAATCGCTCATACATCATGCTCAGCCAATCCGAATGAAACCTGCCGTTTGAATCTGTATTTCTGAACAGCTTCCCTCCTTCTTCATCTTCCACACCCAGCTCATCCTCGTATTCATCCTTGCTCTTCTTGAAATCATCTTTATAAATAAAGTCATTGCCCGTGTTATACGGCGGATCGATATAGATCATCTTCACTTTTCCCAAATAACTTTCCTGCAAAATCTTTAAAACTTCAAAATTGTCTCCTTCAATATAAAGATTTTCAGTGGTGTCAAAATTAACGGATTCCTCACGGCACGGACGAAGTGTTTGAGTGATAGGCGTGTTGGCTTTCAGAAGTGATGCCTTTTTTCCAGGCCAATCCAAACGGTAGCGTTCGTCATCACCCTCTACAACATCCTTAGATAACGCTGTTTTAAGCAAATCAAAATCCACGGCTTTTTTAAGCGTTCCGTTTTCATCACGCGTTTCGGTGATCACATTAGGAAACAGCTCGGCGATCCGCTCAATATTCTTATCCGTTAAATCCGGCGTCTGCATTTTCAATTTATTCATTATTTATCTCCCTTTAATTTATCCAAAATATCTCGCGCGGAAATACTCAATTTTGAGAAAGCGAACCATTTTTTTCCAGCGTCCTTCAACGAAGCTCCAAAATGATAGACAACGCTTTTATCAAGAATAATAAATCGATCATGCGCTGATTTAAGTTCCTTGACGCTGATAGGTTCATATTGTTCATTAAACTTCCGCACGTCCTGTTCGAACACGCCGGAAATATTTTTTGTGTAGACATCGACCGTAACGCCTTTTCGTCTTTTTGCGAACAATTTTAAAACACTGTCATCAATGTAATTATCGATGATAACCAATGATGTTTTCGCGCTGCGGATGATTTCAGCGATCAGCTCATAAGCGTCAAATATCTGTCCGTCGTAAAATATGCCGTATTCTTTGTGTAATTGGTTTTTCTCAAGCGCGTCAAAAAGAAGCTCGAATCTTTTATCATTTTCCTTCATGTGTATAATTTGTTTGGTTTCCAGCTTATCAAGTCTTTGAAAAATTTCCGCGTTCCGGATCAGGAATTTACGCATTTCAACAAACGCTTTCATGATTTTAATACTGATATCTACCGCGGTTTTACTGTGTAGAACCGCGGATAACATAGCAACTCCCTGCTCTGTGAAAACATACGGAACGGACGTGGAATGCTTGAGACTGGCGAACCGGTCGCAATTTGCGACCAGTTCAGCGAATTCCTTTTTTGACAACTGAAATCTAAATTCTGGCGGGAACCGGTCGATATTTCTTTTTACCTGTTCATTTAACCTTTTCGTCTCAACTTGATAGAGCTCCGCCAAATCCCGATCGAGCATAACCTGCTTGTCACAAAAAATGAATATTTTATTCGTAACATCCATCTGAAATTGCGTCTGTTCACTCTTTACTAAAGAACGGCTCTTTCCCCCCGTGTTATCTCTCTTCATCTTATGACTCCTCTTTAATCTTGCGAAGCTGGTTCTTTTTCTCCAGCAATATTTTGTTCAGTTCAACTTTACGATTAAACTGCTTTTCCTTTGATATTTTGTTTTCTAAAACTCCAATTTCATTTTCCAACGCCTTGATCTTGTTGTCTGTATCGACGATCTCATGAAAACTGGCTTTTGTCCTCGCTTCATTTATGATAAAAACCTTGATGATCTTTTGATAAACCTTCTCCAGATCGATCCCGGTAAAGTCAAACACCTTATCTTCGTTCCAGTCTGAAAAATAATAATTCTCCGGTTTCTGCCCTTTTAAAGTGACTGCATAAGCCTCGCTATCTTTATAAACAAACCGATACAAGATTTGATACGGAATTGCTTTATCAATAACCTTCAAAACATTTTTTGGAATAACCTGCTCTTTCAACTCTATTTCAAATATCTGGATTTCAGTGACTTTATCCGTTTTGGCAATGCCGACTGTGCCTTCCGCCAACTTGTATTTCCATGTGATCTTTTGGATCTTATCAATAAATTCCTTTTGCAACTTGGCGCTTAAAGCCGCTTTTTCATAAAATTTATTCTTTGCGATAAATTTATTAACAAAAGCCGCTTTGGGCAATTTAAAGCTGTCACTCGCCATCACTTGATCACCACAAAGGTCAAAAGCTCAAAATCCTCCAGACCTTTAATATTGTTCATGAGCGCGGTCGTTCCTCCGGGCGAAAACAAGCTATCCACATCACTTTCATCTTTCACATGAAGAACAGACTCAATAGCTTTATTTAACAGCTGGGAATATTTTGTCATATTCTTTCCGTCATCGGTTTCCTCATTAAACAGATCGTAAACTTCCTGTATGGCTTCGCTGTTGCCTTTAGAAATCGCACGCAAAATATCCAGCGTTGTTTTTACATTCAAATGATTAGATAAAACATCTCCATTTGCTGTTATATAAACCAAATAAAACGGATGAAGCTGATTGGTTTTATCAATATTGACCCCGGCATTGATATTTCTTAATACAAAAATGACGCCCGGCTCAATTCCGCGCTCCATATCCTTCTTGCAGACCGCGTGCATCCCATTGGGAAGATTCGCCATACTGCCGTTTTCTTTGATGTAATTGACCAAATCCATACGGAAATCATTCAAGCCCAAATCAGTTATGGAAACCCCGGATCCCATATCTTCGATATCCACAACCTCTTCCTGCAGTTTTTCCAACTGCTTTTTCCTGAACAACAGATCCGAAGATTTATTAGTCAGGACGTTATCTTCGCCAGTTGCTGTCGCATCGACCATAAACATCTTGCTTTCAACACGATTCTTTAAATTAATATAATCATCAAGGGATAATTGAGGCCAGAAGTTGATCAGCTGAATATCGGTATTTGTTGAACCGATTCTATCAATACGCCCGAAGCGTTGAATGATACGCACCGGATTCCAATGGATATCGTAATTAATGAGCATATCGCAATCCTGCAGGTTCTGCCCTTCAGAGATACAATCCGTGGCGATCAGAACATCAATTTCGGGGGCTTCTTTATTTCTTCGCTCTTTAGATCGAGGGGAAAAATTGATCAGGATATTATTAAAACTGTGGTCTGGCGTAAGAGTTGTCAAATTTTTATCAGAGCCCGTCACTTTGGCAGTCTCTAAATTGAGTGATTTATTATAGTCAACGATATTCTCATACAGATAATTGACTGTGTCCGCGAACGCGCTGAATATCAATATTTTACGGTTCCCGGGATTGATAGGATGCTCCAGTTTGTTTTTGATAAAGGCTTTTAAGTCCTGAAGCTTTTTATCATGCCGAGGTATCACTTTTTGCATTTCTTTAAATATTGCCCTAGCAACTGAAACATCCAATTCCAAATCCTGCTTCCACCCGGACGTGTTCATATCCTCTAAATTTACTTTAACTTTTCCTCCGACGCTAAATTCATCATTCAACCAATCATCATTATCAGCATCCAGATTGATATCATTGAACTGGGTGGATTCAATTACTGTTTGAACACCCGTTCTCTCAAATGCTTCAATTTTTTCAATAGTCAGCTCAATCTCTTTGATAAATTTACCTAAAGTGATCCTGAAAGAATCAACAGAACTCTCTAACCTTTTCAGAAAATTAACCCGCATCAACGTTTGAAGGTTTTTCTCACGGTGAATTTGTTTAAAACTGGTATTTTCATCAAGCTTTGTGTCGTAGACCTCGCTGTAAAACTCCCGCTTCGTGTCCAATATGTATTCTGTCGGGGAATAAATCGACATCGATAACCTGGAAAGCTCATCGTAAAGTTCAGATATTTCCATAAAGCCATCCAAATCGGTGATATCAGCATGATGCGTGATCGGTTTTAATCTGTTGGGGAATTTCCCGATCTTGTTTATATCGTAATACTTCTCAATATGTTTTCGACTTCGGGCTATTGTGACGCTGTCTAATAATTTAAAGAAATCAAAATTCGCGTTGAGACGTTTCAACAAATCTTGGCTGGTTCTTTCTTCCAATGGCAGTTTTGACCATTCATTAAATACCCTCTGGGCGTTGGTCAGAATAGTTTCAATCGATTTATCCGCGTCCATTTTTCCATCGACAATGTTTGTCTCGCCCTCACAAGCCAAAGCAATCTGATTCTTCAAATCAGTAAACCTGTTGTTAACCGGAGTTGCCGAAAGCATCAGGACTTTCGTTTTAACACCTGCCTTCATAACATCATTAAGAAGCCTTTGATAGCGGGTTATCCTGTCTTTTCGAGGGTCATTGTTTCTGAAATTATGCGATTCATCTATAACGACAAGGTCATAATTCCCCCAATTGATCCTTGATAAATCTATGCCATTTGATTCTCCCCGGTCACGCGATAGATCTGTATGATACAAAACATCGTAATTCAGGCGATCTTTGATCAGCGGGTTGTCATCATAATTGTTTAAAAACGTCTGCCAATTATCCCCTAACCTTTTCGGACAAAGAACAAGCACCGTGCGGTTTCTCTCCTGATAATATTTGATTACAGCTAACGCAGAAAATGTTTTTCCAAGCCCGACGCTGTCGGCAAGAATACATCCGTTATGACGTTCCAGCTTATTAATGATCCCCAAAGCGGCATCCTTCTGGAAATCGTAAAGCTTGTTCCAAATAGCAGAATTCTTAAATCCGGTTTTCTCGTTTGCGAGTTCGTCTTCCGATATATCTTCTAAAAATTCATCAAAGATATTAAAGAGCGTTAAATAGTAGATAAATTCGGGGGAGTTTTCTTTATAGAGATTCGCGATATATCCGACGACATCATCGGTCACATCCTTTAATACAGATTCATCATTCCATATCTCTTCAAAATTTTGAATGAACTGTTTCGTGGTTTCAAAATCATCGGTCTTGATAATTTGATGCAGAATCGAATTATTTTTCTCGTAACCAAACCCTGCACTGCTGAATTCATTTATCCCCATATAAACGTCTTTATTCTCGCCGTTCACCAACGTTATATGAGGCTGAATATATTTATCGCCGACATTTGTTTTAAACGTTACTTTTTGTTCAATCCATTTCTTGCATTCCTTGGCTATCGCCTTGCCTTTAAGTTCATTCTTTAAATTAATTTCAAATTCTGAACCGCCAATAGACTTTTGCCTAAGATCCGCTCTAATTTGGAACTGTTTCTTTTCTCTTTTGTTTTTATCAACTTCAATAAAGGTGGGATCAGTGAAGATAAAATCTAATTTTTCAACTTTCTTGAGCTCATTTTTCAAACATTCAAACCCATAGATCGTAAAGATACCAGCCGCGACCTGAAGCCTGCTTTCCTTCCCGATGCATTTCTTAAAATCATCGCCAACTTTTTCAGTTTTATTGTTAAAACTTTGAATCATTTATGCGATTGTCCTTTGTTTTTCTTGTTCCCGTGGGCAAAGGAATAGGACTTTGACCACTGATCTATATCATCCTTGCGAAAGTACCTCTAGCCCTACTTAACTCATACAAATAGTATTTTACATGATGATTTGCGATCTTCATCTGTATAATAATTCAATGTTTTTTATTAATATCTTGCCTATCATAGCACTCTTGTGTTGGCAATTTAAAAACTTCTTTTGATACAGGCAGTTACACGAACAATTCAACCTTGTCTTCCACACTGTAATAGGAACTTTTTGAAAAAGCAGACAGAAAATCAGGGTAAAACCAGTTGATGGTACGGAAGCAGAGGCGTGATTATTGACTTAAGAGAGACTATTAATTGGTTATTGTTAATTGTTAATTGATTCTTGGTATTTCTGCAGGTCGCCGATATCGATCCACCGGCCATCATAGAAGTATGATGAAAGAATCTTCCCTTCTGAGAGGAGCTTTTTGAATCCATCATTGACAAGGCAGGATGGAATGCCCTTTGGAGGCAAAATATCCAAAACCTTTTGAGACAAAATTTGTAAGCCTGTATAAAAATATTCGCCCTTGCCGAAAGATTTAATTTCCCCCGCGTTGTCTATATCGATCGGCGTGTAGCTCTCCCCATCCGTTAGGCGTTTGACGACCAAAGTTGCAGCGGGGGTTTTTGATTCGTGTTTTTGGATAACCTCTTTGAGATCTACATCCATTATGAGATCGCAGTTGGTTACAACAAAATCCGCACCCTCAAAAAAATCTACTGCATTCTTGATGCCGCCGCCGGTGCCTAAAATCTCTGGTTCTTCGGAGTAAGCGATTTTCATCCCATATTTTTCACTCCCCAGATACGCGCGAATCTGTTCCCCAAGATGGTGAAGGTTGACGATCACATGTTTAATGCCACCTTTTGAAAGTCGCTCCAGAGAAAAATCTATCAGGCGTTTTTCACCGATCGGGAGAAGCGCTTTGGGCGTCTCAAATGTGAGCGGCCTCATGCGCGTACCCAAACCTGCTGCCAATACCATCCCTTTATTAATCTTTTTCATCACTTTTCCTTGGCTATATATCTTGTGGCTTTTCCAGTCCCAGTTTTTTCTATCAACCCCAACTCGATGAGAGCATTGAGCTCTCTCAAAGCTGTGTCTTCGCTAACACCAAGATGCTTTCCACATTCGTTGCGAGACACGTTCTTGTGTGTGTTGATGAAATGAAGCAAATTCCTAGCCCTGTCAGAGATTGTCATTTTTTCACTATCAAAAACCTTCTTTTTGAATACTATATTGAAAAAGTTCGTTGCATGAATTTCTGGGGGAGGATTGCCAGCCGCATTCATCGCTTTAAACATTCTGACCATCCCGCTGCCAACTTTTTCAATGTAACCGACCCTAAAAAAGAGCTCTGCTATCAAACGATTTCTCCTCACGCTGCGTTTTCCTAAATCTTCTATTGTGAGACCTTTAAATAGACCTCCCGGGTTTTCGATCTCTATGCGATCGCTGAAGATGTGCAGGTAAATGTGAGAGGTATCATAAAAATAGTCTCTGTGCGTTGCTGCATTGATGACCGCTTCACGAATAGCGTCCAGCGGATATTCGGCAATCGTCTGATGTTGAGGAGATGATCCGACGATTATCTCTTCAGCGGTGTTTCGCTTAACGAAGTTTATGGTTTCATCGACCTGGACGATAAGATTTCCACGCAGATCCTTTCTATCTATTATCGAACCCCTGTCGATTCCCCGATATCGCACTGCTGTAACATACGCCTCAGGAAAAAATTTTTGAGGATCCTTCGCAAAAAAGAGGACTGCTGCGTTGGTAAAAAGCATCTCACCCTTTTGTTTTTCAGCAGCATTTAAGTTGATGAGTAAATCCTTCGCAGTAAAATTTACGGATATGTTGGAGAGCTTCAGAAATGATTCAAAATATTCTGTTGAAAAGTCTGTTTTAAAATTAAATTTTTTGTTGATCTGTTCATCGAAGCGTATCCTTCCCTCACCGATCGCAAAGCTTACTATTTCATCCCTTGTCAGTTTTTGTGTGTTTGCACCAACTCTCAGGTAAAAGCCACTTTTACATCTATAAGGCTTATCTTCTCCTCCCCTTACGATGATTTCCAAAATATTCTGGAATTTTTCAATATGAATTTTAATCGGCGGGTCACAATTTCTTGCGATATCGTAGATCTGACTTATTGTAGCGTTATCCTGCTTTGTTCCCACTATTTTATTTTCGTCGTTTATTCCTAAAAATATCGATCCCCCCATTGAATTTGCAAAACCCACCATCTCCTTGTCCAGATTGGATAAATTCTCTTTGAATTCAATTAGTTGCCCCTCACCTTCTTGCATGACGAGGTTAATTTTTTTATCCATATGTTCCATTTTTCCCTTTATTTTACAAGAAGCTACAGCTCTTCTCCAAATTTGTCAACCAAAATGCGGCGTATTTGCGGCGTATTTGCGGCGTATTTTAAACGCTCAATTCAGGCACGAAATTTTTGAGAAATGCGTAGAAATCGGTGAAACCTAATTTGTG
Organism: Pseudomonadota bacterium; assembly: GCA_043818055.1. Taxonomy (GTDB): domain Bacteria; phylum UBA10199; class UBA10199; order 2-02-FULL-44-16; family JBDRGF01; genus JBDRGF01. Next base: position 19,790 of record JBDRGF010000040.1, read on the forward strand.
AAGCGCCAATTTAACATACTCCAAAGATGTGGGAATATTCTTCAGAAAGTTTGGATTCCCCTTCACCCTATCTATATATACAAAGCGTCCTGCATCCTTGAGTTTTCGCTGAACTGTGACCAGGTGAAATGCCCTCAGAGTGTCGTTAAAATCACGTCCGCTCTTTTCCGTATAATGTTTTATCAGCGCCTCAACAACTGACATGTTTAATTTGACATAGGAATCGCGCAGGAGTGAGACGAGGTCATAAACATATGGTCCGATAAGCGCATCCTGAAAGTCTATCATGTAGAGCTTTCCCTCTTTCAACATCAGGTTGCGGCTTTGAAAATCGCGATGTGTAAAACCAAATTCGAGTTTTACTATCTCAGCGGAAATTTTTCGGGAAAACTTTTCGAATTCCTTCTTCTCCTGAGCAATGAGTTTTTTCCCGCCCCTCGCCTCGATGCCATATTCCAAAAAGTGGTCAAACTCCCAATTCAAGAGGCTCTCGTCGAATCTCTTGCCGAATGCCACACAGTGTTCCTTATCGATCAACTTCGATCGTTCCTGAACTTCGACGAGCAGGTCGACAGCCATCTCATACCACTTTTTTTGCTCCTGATCGGGCTTGCCATCGACAAGACCAAATAACATTTCATCTCCAAGATCTTCGATGACGAGCAGCTTTTCATCCTTAGTATTATGAACGATATGCGGGACCGGCAGATGCGCATTCGACAAACAACGCTGCAAGTTGATGAAGGAGAGTTCCCTTATACCGCCGTCATACTTGGTCACCTCTTCAGAGATGGAGGCATGGCCATCCGGCATCTGCATGATTATGAAGCTCTCCCCATCCTCGCATTCCGCCCTGTAAAATGTGCGATATGAGGCATCTCCATGCAGCTTCGAGATGCTCCACTCAGATGGAGTCGTGTTAGTTATCTCAGCAAGCAGATTTTTGATTTTAGAATCCATAAAAATTCAGTCGCTGGTCGCTAGTCGCTGGCAGCTAGTTAATGGTAATCACCACATTCGCATTGCTTGTGTTTTCGCCTGTCGTCACGACAATATTCTGGACGCCTGTTGTAGCGTTTTCAGGGACGGTGAATGTGATCGCCTCTAATTCGATAGCTGTCGGATTAGCCGGTATCTCATATTTCTCCCCTACAGCCACATTGTTTCCAAAACTTACAAAATTATTTTCAGGGACTATGGAGAACCCAAAGCCGTAGATCACTACCTTATCCCCCCTGATGGGGCTAGCAGGGTCAACTCTATTAATGGTAGGCGGCGCCATACTCACAATATCCTCTGAAAAGGGAACATCCGTAACAGAGCCGCACGATATGACAAAAAGGGATATGAACAATGTCAGCAACGGAATTTTCATTGAATGAGCTTATAAACAAAAAGTGGAATAAAAGGCAAAGAGAAAAAAACGAGGGTCAAGCTTCAAATCTTATCCCCTGGACCCTGGTTACTTGTCTCTTGCCCTTTGATTACATGCTACATATTTCGACTATGCTTTAGTGGGTGAGATTGATTGATTGTTTCTTTCTATCTTCAATTTGTAACTTGAGATTGTATTTTTCCATATCATACTCTATTATGGCCTCTCAAATCTGGAGGTTATAATGAGTAGAAGAAAACAGTTTACCTTATCTTTAATAGTGCTGCTGGCACTCTCATCTCTCAGTTGTGGGGGGGGTGGTTCTTCTGGCGGAGGGACCACCTGGGGTGGCACACTTAACGACGGTTATGACGTGGCGGAGATTGAGTGTACTGGCACTGTAACCGGAGGAACTTTCACAAGCGGCACCTTTAGTACAACAGTCGCCGCGGGTAAAATGAGCACCTGTGTAAATGCAACTAATCCTCAAGTGACCGCAGATACTTCGGTCCCTACCGGTTTGGATATTGGCACGGACGGTTCTACCGAAACAAACGTAACAACTGGCGCCACTGCATATACATTAACCGTAGGTGATAGGGGTTTCATAACCGATAGCTCTGGAAATGTCACACTGACCATTCCCTATGTCGCTACGACAATTCCTGGCGCCAATGAAGATCCGCTGCACGTCTTTGTAAGGATTTTAAACAATGATGATAATTCAGTTGTAGATGTAATGGGAACTGTAGATACAGTTGCTAAAACAGTCACTGTCAATCTGACGGGACTCCCCGCATCTATGACCGCCGTCGTCATTTACAATCCCAATATGGCAGCGATAGCCTCCAGTACAACTGCCAATACCGCGGTGAGTGTGACAAAAGCCACTCCCACAACTTGGGGTGCTGCAAGGTGGTGCGCAATTTATGATGCTGGCAATACGAGTCTGCAGGCCGCCTACACCACATATAAAGGTTCAAACCCGACAGCGACCCTTGCCGACATGATGAAGGCTGTTGCGGCAAACAATGCAGTCATCTCGCAGAACTATTTTGTGGCAGCGGGGTTTAGGCAGCCAGCCCTTCATGTAAAATCAACAGCGGTAGAACCTTGTAGCGCACTCACAACCACACCTCATTTCAACATTCATGTGAGAGTGGGAGGTTCGCAATTCAGTCCGGTCGTAAGCGGTGAACCTGTGGCACCGAATGGAAATCATTGGGGGAGAGTCTATGTGGGCACGGCTCGATTAAATCTCACAACAAGTGATGGTTTAGGACCTGTGCTAGCCAGCATCGCGCATGAAATTCTTCACGCCATACAATACGGTTACGATATACCTTTTGCATCGACAACTATTGGATATGCCGAAGGGACTGCTACGACTTATGGACGTAGCATAGGGGTTAACTCTGGAACAACTTCCAACATGCCATATGCCAGGCAACAATCGAATGAAATTTTTAAGTTGGATCACTATATAGGTCAGAATTCTGCAGACGCGACAACCTTTGTGAGCACTATTGGATATTCCAACCAGGACTTCTTCGCCTATGTCGGTCGCAAATACAACAGCAATAACCTCTCATACCTCAACGCACTCTTCGATCAAATGAAATCCGATATCGCTGCCGAGACATCGGATCCATTGCAGTTTCAACCGACCAGAAAGCTGATGCGCGACGCTATGGACATATATTTTCAAGCAAACTTCACAGGCGCACCAACACTTAAAGAGGTCTATCTCGACTTTGTAAAACAGAGGGCTATGGAACATAACACAGAGAGCCAACTTCACACCGGCGATCCGACTATTGCGGGCGTATTTGTTTCGACTGTGTTTAACACGGCCGGCATCGCTGCTTTTTCTATCGACCCATTGAATGTAACAACGACCTCTGGCTCATTTACTAACACTGCGCCATTTGCGACGAGGGCTATACAGATAACTCCCTCTCAAACGGTTGCTGCTGGTGGAACTGGTGCAACGATTTCCGTCAGATTGATTCCTACTAACGGATCAATCGGAACGACATTCGATGGCATCGCATATCAGAATGGAAATCGCCAGACACTACAGGAGACAAACAGCTTTACGAATTTTGGGATGTCTTCGACCGATGAAATAATTTTGCTCGTCTCCAATGTATCCGACACAAAGAATGATCTTGAGGTCATTGTAGGTGGAGATAATGGCAGCGGTGATAGCGGAGGCACTGGGGATACCAGCTTTTTTTCACTCACGACAAATACGCTACCGGGGCAGAGTATGACACCCGGGTGGATGACGGTAGTTGACAGTACTACTGGATTTATTATTATTCAGGTAACAGTAACTGGCGGCCCTACGAGTACATCACCCATTCTAGCATTGTTCTTGAATACATCCCGCATAACAGGGGCTGGAACTTATACTACCATAACTAACGATGTAACCAGCGCCGATGCACAGCTGAGCTACACGCAGGTCTCGCCATCTGTCGGATACTTTCCTACCGGGTCTGGCGCAACGCTGACAATCACCGAATGGGGTACTGCCTCGGGAGACACCATCAAAGGATCTTTTAGCGTCCCGATGGTCGATGCAACTGACCCCACACAGACCGGCACACTCACAGCTACGTTTGTTGCTGTTATTCCGACTATTGGGAATTTGTAGATATTACGGTTGGGAAAGAGGTAAGCTACAACCAATTACCAATATTCAATTAACAATAATCAATTCTATGTGGGTGTGTCATTGCGACTGCCCGCCGAAACCATTAATGTGTATCACTTTTCCTTGCTGTCATTGCCGCGTCGACTACGTCTTATTAGTTTTTTCTCCAGAGCTCGTCGATATATCTTGGCCTCTTTATGAATCTCTTAACATAGTATACCTTGAAGTTATGAATGGCCACGTATAGCCTTGGTCTGTTATAGAAAAATTCCTGTAACTGTAGAGTCTGTCCAGGGTATTCGAAATCGGGTTTGCCAAGTATGCGTTTTAACTCTTCCATGCTGGTTCCATGTCCAACGCCTTTGTAGGTAGCGCTGAATTTATTCTCCATACTTTTAAGGCTAAAGATATCATCGATATATTTTTCGCGTTTAATTAAAAATCTGCGATAACAATAATAGTAGTGATGCCAGCGCTGTGCACCGATTTCTTGAAGCAATTTAATGACCACTTCATCATGTGAGAATTTTTCTACCTCTGCAAAAATTATTTTGTCGCCAGTCGAAAACATTTTCCCAAGCTTATATTTTCCTCTGATCTTTGCGGGTGAGACCCTTTTAATCTTTGATAGAACACTCTTTGATAGATGAGGCGGTTTTTCGCTGAAATACTCAAGTGATTGATCGCTGCTTAAAGATTTTAGCTCTGGAGCGTTGACTATGTGAAAACCTACGTCATCAATAGTAAACCATTTTTCATTTCTATTGGGATCGGCACTGCATACAGAAGCTATAATTAATGTCGCACAGATAATCGGGCATGCAAATTTCAATCGTTTTCCGGTCTCTTTATTTTGTGACACCCGATGATTTATAATATACTCGAAGTGATTCAAGCAATAGAAAACACCCGTACGAGAATTAGAATATTGTGATTGTTCCCGTAACCGTCACGTTTGTGGAGAGATAAGCTGTTCCAGGTACATTTTGTTACCTATCTCCCCAGTTCACGCCCCTAAGCACTATACACTAAGCACTAAACACTGCCTTTAGCGTCCGATTTCTGGACGAATGAGTCCGATTTTCGGACGCTTTTCGAACACCCTTACAACCCCATTTTTTTGCAAAGGCTTTATTTTCAACCACTTATCATCATCTTCCACTTTGGCACGCTTGTTGCTTAAGAGAGGTGCAGTCAGCTGACATCAACAAATAACAAACGTGAGAGGATCTCACAAAAACAAAGGAGGAAGATGTATGAAGAAGATTTTAACGGTAGGATTAGCAGTAGGTCTGATGATGGGATTATCCCAGGTAAGCCACGCGTGGTGGGTTGATACTAACGTCGATGCTGGGCGTTATAGCAACAGCAATAACGACAACAAGAGAATTATGGAAAACAGCAGAATGACAACGACAACAAACAACAATCAGGATCTTAATTCTCACAATATGGATAATCGCGACTTCAGCAATCGAAGCATTGATAATCACGCGATCAGCGGCTTCAACGATTATTCATCGAAGGATCAGTTCACAAACACGTTCGATAGCCACGATTCAAGCTATAGCTCCAGCGACACAACCGGAAGCTTCAACAACAACAAGTTCGACTCCAGCGTAGGACAAAGGAATGCATCGCATGATGTAAGCGGAACAGTGCGCAACTCTGTGATGGGTGCATTCACACAGAAGATCGGCGCTGATGTCACCGGCGCGGTCAGCGGTGTTCAGGGAAACCTCGATGCCTCGACATCGAACAACCAGACATTCGGCGATGTCTCTGTCGGACAGTCAGACAAGTGATCATTCGGAGGAATTTCCTGGGCACGAGTGAGATTCCTGCCCAGGGGAATTTTCCGAAAGATGATAAAAAACAGGAGGAATTTATGAAAGATGGATACACAAAAAAGGCATGCTTCGGACTCATCGCATCGCTGATCACCTTAAGCCCACTCATGGGAGAGGCTCTTTGCCTCAAAGACTGTGAACAGAACGCTACATATATCAAACCTGCTCAGCAGGAAAACAGCTCGATCGGCTACATGGCAGACAGCGTCAGATACAGGGAGCGCAGCCACAATACAGGCGATGTGAAAAACTCGGTGATGGGTGATATGAACATCAAGGTCGGACACGAAAAACTCGACATCAACATCGGCTCGAACGCGACTGAGAACACTGTGGACGCATCGATCAGCTCAACAATAATCTTAGGAGATATGAAAAAATGAAGTTTAAAAAACTTTCAAAAAACATCTTCCTCCTCAGCATTCTGGCCTTTATCGGCATGACATCCCTTGTGACTTTTGGCGCTCACGCCCAGACATCGGACGAAGAGGATCATGTAATGCTCGACAGCTTACGAAAGATGAGATCGAGACAGCAGAACGAAGAGCAGAGGATCACCGTCCGCAAGTTCGTGACCCAGACGACACAGAAAAAATGCACACCGGTTCAGCAGGCACGTCAGAGGATGAGGGAGATAGAGAGAGGAAATGGCACGCACAACGAAGAGGTGACGATCAACGCGGGACATGAAGAGTTAAACGTCACCGACAACCACGGGACGATCAATTCGGATATCAATATTCAGATAATAAAACAGGGAGGAGATGAGGACGAATGTTTATAAAAAATATAAAATTCTACGTTCTGTTTATAATATTTCTAATTCAGTCCGTCAGCGCCTTTGCCGGAGCCCCGCTCACAAGCCTCACAAAAGACCGCCCGAAGATGCGGGTCGCTGTCTCGAATTTCGGCGCTACTGACCGCTTCGCCTCTGTATATGGTGGATGGAACATCGGAGGGGGGCTCGCCGCACAGCTCGTCACCGAACTCATCAAGACAAACAGGGTCGTCGTTGTCGAACGCGCGATACTCTCCAAAGTTCTCATCGAACAGGAGCTCGGTGAATCAAGGCTTTTGACACCGATGACGAAGACACCGGCGGGACACCTTCTGGGTGTCGATTATCTGATAGTTGGCGAGGTGACGGAATTTGATGAAAAACAGGTCGGCGCAGGGATGGCCGCGGGATTTTTGGGCGTCAAAGCGAGCGGCGAAATTTCAGCGGCGCATGTCGGCATGGACATAAGACTTGTCGATACGAGAACCGGAGAGATACTCTATTCTCATCGTGCGCAGGGAAAGGCTTGGGAGAAGGCGATTGGCGCGAAGGTCGATTATAAGATCATCGATTTCGGCGGCGATGCCTTTCACAAGACTCCGCTTGGTATGGCAACAAGAAGGGCGATCGATAACGCAGTGGAGTTCATCCTCGGCATCATTGAAAAACAGGTTGAGGATTTCTCGTGGCTGGGACTCGTCATCGAGGCGGACAACAGCAACCTCTATTTCAACGTGGGGAGAGGTAAAAATGTCTATCCGGGCGACCGTTTTAAAATCACCACTGTTCAAAAAGTCCTGACAGATCCCGAAACTAATCAGGTGATAGGCATTGTGGAAAAAGACCTCGGCATGGCTCAAGCGGTCCAGGTTGAAAGAAAATATACAAAGGCAAAAATTTTAGGCGGCTTCAGACCTAACAAGGGCGATATCGTCCGCTTTGCTAACCAAAGCAAACAAGAAGAATTCCAGCAGCACGAGGAGAGCACCGGTTACGAAATAATGGAGTAAAAAATGAAAAAAATAATTCTTTTAATAATCATCTTTTCAATCGCAATAGCAGGATGCGCGACATCGTCGAAAAAATTCGGCTACAGGCAGATCTTTCACGAGGAGACCTCTCAGGTGAGCGAAGCGGTGAAGAGCGGCAACCTTGAGCAGGGTATCAGAGATGCGAGCATGCTCCTCGAGATGGATCCGAAAAACGACGAGGTGAGATTCTTAAGAGCGATTGCTTACCAAAAGAGAAATCAGTTTGACAAGGCAGCGCAGGACTATCTTCTTCTCCTAAAGCATAACCCCAATCACGCTCAGGGACATTACAATCTGGGAATGCTCTATGCCTTCAAGATTTATAATAAACAGGAGGCGCTAAAACATTTCGACACATTTCTTACACTCAATCCAAAACACCAGGACGCATTTAAGGTTGCAAAGATCATGATGAGCCTCGAAAATTCATTCGGCTCAAATGCTTCGGAAAACGACATGAGTTCGACACTAGCCGATCAAACCCTTAAGAAAGCGTGGAGGGAGATCGATGTGGAAAAGAGGAAAAAGATCGTTCAGGAGGCGATAAAACTCGATCCGACAAAAACTGAAGGCTACTTCACACTCGGGCAGATCGCCCTCACTGAAGGGAAGAAGGCGGAGGCGATAAAATATTTTTCAAAGTCAGTGGAGCTGAAACCGACACTCGCCGAGGCGCATCATCAACTGGGGCAATTGCTTTTGCAGGAGAATCAAAACGAAGAGGCGAGGATGCATCTGATCAAGGCTTCGCTTTTCAAACCAAACGGTTCATCATCTGAGGATGCGGCAACGCCCTCTTCCGGAAAAAAAAGCAGAACATCTGAAATCTCACACTATAAGCACGGAGGAAATGGAAGCATAGTCATCAGCACCCGCCCCAAAGATGCCGGGTGTGCGTTGACATTAAATGGTGTGACAAAGAGTTATACAACACCCTTGATCCTCGACGACATGAACATCTCAACTCCAATCAAAGGCAAGGTCGTAATTTCAAAGGATGGATATCACAAAAAGGAAATTGCATTCGAGCTAAATCAATCTGTGAGCTCTCTGACCAAAAGTATCGATCTTGTCCCTCAAGGCTTCGCCCTCATCGACATCCAGGCCTCCCCGTGGGGAGTGGCCTCCATAAAGAATCACATCGATTCGAAGGAGACCCCTGTTGGTCCTGAGAAGATAAAACCAGGAAGATATCAGATAGAAGTGACCTACCCGCCCCTCAACAAAACCCTTTCAAAGCAGATCGCAGTCGCCAAAGGCCAGCACATCCAATGCTACGCCGATTTTTCTGATCGTAATTCGATTGAGTGTGATTAAGCCCTTTTTCCTAATAAACCAATCACCCTCTCCAGACCTGCATCCAACCCCTCTTTCATCAAATCTATGCGATAGACTTTTATTCCCTTTCCCTTCAAATATCTGTCACGAATTGCATCCCTTCCTCTCTGTGAATAATGATATCTGCCATCCAGCTCGATGTTGGCTTTTAAAGTCGGTATATACAGATCCAGCTCAAATCCATCGATATAGTGATTAACTAATACTGTTTCACGCAATCTTTTTGTTAAAACATTCTGTGATTTTAGCTCACCATTTGTCGACTTTGATTCCTGTGATCTAATAAAATTGTTATATCGATCTTCTAACCATTTTGGCAACGGTCGGTCATACAAACTTACCGATCGTACTAAGGTTATCAAATCAATATCATTATCTAAATTGATTTCATTTTTGATCAAGTCAAAGAGCTGATCGATCATATATCTTGCCTCTGCAGTACCTCTCAGATCCTGCAGGCCATAGAGCGCATTGCCGATCTCTTGACTATCCAATATAGCCCCTGACTCATCGATCTTCCTGCTCAACGCCAACAACAGTTCTCTCGGAACTACTCCCGCATCCAAATTCTGCAGACCGTAGAGCGCATTGCCGATCTCTTGACTATCCAATATAGCCCCTGACTCATCGATCTTCCTGCTCAACGCCAACAACAGTTCTCTCGGAACTACTCCCGCATCCAAATTCTGCAGACCGTAGAGCG
>JBDRGF010000041.1:0-11823 GCA_043818055.1 Pseudomonadota bacterium
AGATACAACACTATAAAAAAAGAGGATGCGCCGAAGAAGAGAGTTAGGAAGAGTAATCTTTCTCTACCCTCTTTTAGAAAGCTGATTATCATCATAATAGTGATCGGCATCTTCATGGTTCCGCTCATCATCCATCACATGCGCACTCTCGGTGATGAGATCGAGAACAAATTCAGCCAGCCACAGAAATGGAATCTCCCATCGAGGATCTATTCGGATGCTGAATATATTTATCCGGGATACAATGTTGCGGACAGAGCACTCCTCAGGAAGCTCGATAGATTAGGGTATCGCAACATGGGAGAGCATATAGGTGGATCGGGAGAATATTCGGAGAACAAGAGCAGGATAGATATCTATCTTCATAATTTTCAATATCCTGAAGAGGCCTTCGTTGGTTTCCCCGTACGTCTCGATCTCAGCTCTAACATAGTGACTAAGATGACGCGTCTTGATACGGACGAAGAGGAGTCGCTGGTTCGTCTCGAGCCGGAGCTCGTCGCATCCATCTTTGACAGATCGATGGAGGACAGGACAGAAGTTACGCTTAAGCAGGTTCCAAGTTACTTGCTTGAGGCTATAATCCTCGTCGAGGATGAGAGATTTTTCAAACACAAGGGAGTGGATCCGATAGGAATGCTCAGAGCTTTTATAGCCGATGTGAAAGCGGTCGCCTTTGTTCAGGGCGGTTCCACGCTCACCCAGCAGCTGGTTAAAAACTTTTTTCTCTATTCAAAAAAATCGTTCACACGCAAATTCAACGAAATTCTTATGGCGATACAGCTGGAGCGCCACCATACAAAATCCGAAATACTACAGGCCTATATCAATGAAATATATTTAGGACAGAGGGGCGCATCTTCAGTCTCGGGAGTCGCGGAAGCGAGCCGCCTCTATTTTGGGAAGGATATAAAAAATATTTCCATCGGCGAGTCTGCGATGCTGGCGGGAATGATCAAACATCCATATAAATATAATCCAATATCAAATCCCGAAAAGGCTAAAGAGAGAAGAAATTTTATTCTGCAGAGGATGTACAACGAAAATCTGATAGATGAGACCGAACTTGTAAAGGCGATGGATGAATCGATCATCACACCCCGCCTTGTGCTCAAGAGCAACAATGCCCCATTCTTTGTCGATTTTGTGAAGGCCCAGCTCGTCGAGTTTTATCCAGAGGAGATATTGCAGAGCGAGGGATTGAAAATTTTTACAACGCTCGACATGAACGCACAGCTCATAGCACAAAAGGCTGTATCGGACGGTCTTCAAAGGTTGGAAGAAAAATATGGCAACCTTTTACCCCCCGATCATATCGGCTTATTGCAGTCGTGTCTTGTCGCCCTTACCCCTTCTAACGGATATATACGCGTCCTCGCAGGTGGAAGGAATTACGGTATATCCCAGTACAATCACTGTTTCCAGGCGATGCGCCAGCCCGGTTCCACTTTTAAACCCTTCGTATATCTGACCGCCTTTGATTCATCGCGCTCCGATAAAGAGTTCACACCATCTACGCTGATCGATGACAGCTCTTTTGAAATGGTCTCAGGCGGTGAACTCTGGAGACCTAAAAATTACGACAAGAAGGAACATGGGCGTGTCACATTGCGGACAGCTTTGGAAAACAGCTACAACATCGCGACCACGAAAGTGGCTATCGATGCCGGTCTTGAAAATGTCGTCGCAACTGCGAAGGATGCCGGTATCAAAGGAAATCTTCTGGCGGTTCCCTCGCTTGCGTTAGGGTCTTTCGAAGTGACTCCACTTGGACTGGCTGCTGCATACACGATATTTCCGAACGCAGGAATCAGGACGGAGCCGATATCGATCATGCAAGTGGTTACGAAGGATGGAAAAATTCTGGAGCACAAGCCGATCATGATGAAGCGCAAATTCGATCCGAGACCCATCTATCTCACGACATACGTGATGCAGGGTGTGATCGATCATGGCACAGCGAGGGCTGCGAGGGTCTATGGTGTGAAGGGGAGCCCCGCCGGAAAGACGGGTACGACATCGGATTACAGGGATGCATGGTTTGTCGGATTTACTCCTAATTTGTTAGCCACAGTATGGGTAGGGTTCGATGATAATGTCTCGACGAAAATGAGTGGATCGAGGGCCGCCCTTCCCATATGGTCTGAATTCATGAGCGAGATGAAATATGCAGATAAAAGATTTGCTCCGCCAAAGGGGATCAAATATATTAACGTCGATCCGATTACGGGTCTTCTCTCAGGAAAAAAATGTCCCGATTATATTGTTGAGGCATTCATCGATGGAACTGAGCCGGAAGATAAATGCTCCGAGGTGATGGATGAGGAAAATTAGAATCTGTTTAGCTATTCTTCTTTTAGTTTTTTGTGTCAGCTGCGCAAAGGAGGGTGGAAAACCATTCTATAAAAAGCTTCCACCGAGGGAAAAGACGCCATCTGTCGAGGATGGTGATTATAGGCTCCCGCCCGAGATCGCAGCAGTCGAGGAGAAAAAAGTTGAAAATGTTTCTCAGCGAAAGGCTTCGATGGGGCTTGTGGAAAAGGGGATCGGTTTTCTTGAAAATGACCAGCCGACTGAGTCCGCGCGCCTCTTTCAGAGTGCGGTAGATGTGGACGGGTCGAACGGTGTTGCATATTATTATCTGGCAGTCGCCAATCACAAACTTGGCGAGGATGAGGCAGCACTAGGCCTTCTCGAAAAGGCCGACACCCTTTTTGGAAGCGACAGATACTGGAGCGAGAGGATTGAAAATCTAAGAGCGGAGATAGATGAATAATATAAATGTAGGGGCAGACCCATGTGTCTGCCCGTTGAAAGATCTTGTTCGGGGGTTCCATGTCAAAGCATATAATTGTATTTTCCACGATCGATGGTGAGAAGAAGGCTAAGAAGCTGGCATCGAAACTTGTGAAGAGGCGACTCGTTGCTTGTGTGAATATTGTTCCTAAAATTCGTTCGATCTACGAGTGGGATGGCGAGATTCACGATGAGAACGAGAGCCTGATGATAATGAAGACGAAATCCGATCTCTTCGATGAGCTGAAAGAATTCATCACAAAGAACCATGGCTACGAAGTCCCCGAAATAATCTCAATAGACATCAAAGATGGTCTACAGACCTACCTCGACTGGATCGATGGAGTAACTGCAACCTAATCATCATAATTACGTTGAATCATGTAAAAATGATGATTCAGGTTTGGCGTTACTATTTCACAAATATACCTATGTAAATTTGTTATCGTCAATTTTACAATTAGATTTAGCGTATAATATCATATCGTTATAAAAGCATTCCCTTAATCATCATTTTTACATGAATATGCGTAATAATGATAAAGAAGAGGTTGGGTCATTTGTTATGATAGGGATAATATAATTTTTAGAACATATTCAATCTCTGACATTGTCTCTTCTGATATTTTTCCAATTTTGTCGATTAATCTTTTTTTTGAAATGGTTCGGATTTGATCACATTTTACATAGCTGGTTTTTTTAAATCCGCCATCGGGAGGATCAACTTTTATATGAGATGGAATGTTTCTAAATGTTGTTGTAATTGGTAGGACAATAACTAAATCGGCCGGACAGTTGTTGATTTCATCTTCTGAGATTATCAAAGCTGGTCTTTTTCCATGAATCTCTTTTCCCTTTCCAGGTGGATTCAGATTAACCCACCATGTTTCAGAGCGATAGACGTTAACCATAGCTATTCATCCCTCTCTAAACCGTCATCAATTGCATTGTCCCAATAATCTCTTTCCCCCAACTCAGATTTTAATTTTTTGGGATTCGATTTAAGTGCTGAGTAAGCTTCAGAGCATTTCTTGAGAAAATATTTTTTTCTATAGCTGACTAATGCTTCATGAATGATTTTTGTCATTGGAACGCGCTCATGTTCAGCAATTTCATGTAGAATTTTGTCTGATTCTTTATCGATTCTTACAGTTGATGTCTGTTGCATAGTCATCTCCTCCTGACTTATATACATGATTTGTTATATTTATGTCTACATATATATTATCGGTTATGTAGTCTTAAAAGTTGCTAAATAAAGTGGCTTAAACAATTCTTAAATAATAACAATAAGTTGTATTAATTTAAAAATGGTGATGCTTGAAAAAAATGTTTGAGAAAATATAAAAATTCAGTGTCGAAACACTTATACTGAATTTACCCCTCCCCAATCACCTTGCCTATCTTAGGGCCATCTGTTTTTCCCTCTGAAAAGAAGAGTCGTTTTGCGACCTCCATGGCGCGTTTTTCGGCCTTCCACGATTCCTCGAAGATTGCACAGCGCGTGGCTGTGTTGTGATATTTGTGAGAGTGGGTTTTTTTCTTCTGGCTGGCCTTTAGTTTTTTGAAAAACTTTACGACATTTTCGTAGGAGTAGTTCATGAGAAAGAGCGCCCGGCCAGCAAAACCATCGGCATCGGCCTCTTCAGTGCGGCGCATCTCATAGAGCTCATCCCAGGTCAAATGCGACCAGTCTACACCTTTTGGGAGATCGCTCATCATATGTCCCCATTCGTGGGCGAGGATTCCTGCCACAACCTCCTCATCATCACCATACTGCTCAAGAAATTCCACTCCGACGTAGAGGTTGTCATCCTCATCGACGCAGGCAATCGTGTTTTTCGCAGCGAATATCTTACCACCCTTTTTGCGGCTGATGAGAGAGAGTTTTTTTCTGAGACGCTCGAGAAGTCCGTTTTTCCTGAAAAATTTTGCTATGTGAGCGGCGAGAACTGAAGGATCGACGATTTGCGGCAGCGGCTCTCCCAGGACTTTTCGGATCTCACGTGAATTGCCGATGTTGCCGCCACGGGATGTGACCTGACTCAGCCAATTCGGCGGAAGGTTAATCGATGACGATCCAATTCTATCTATAGCCATAGTGTAGGTGTAATACTAGTTGAATGCGAGATCAAGCTAGATTTGATTTTTGGGATTTAGTTTAAGGAGCTTTTTACCAGAGGTTTTTAATTAAAAAACGAACAAGTAATTGTTTTACGAAACGATCATTTTAAGGTATAAGCGCTATAAAGTGTTTATTGGTTCCTCTGAATTGCGAAGTTAGGGGGGGGATTATGAAAAATTTAAGAAAATCACCCAATCTGGCGATGTTTGTTACGGTGGCTTTTTTCACCTTCGTGACCTTAGGCACCACGCTCACATCCTGCGGGGGATCAAGTTCCAACGGAAGCTCGACTGGTGATTCCTTTTCCTCATTTCAAAAAGCTACTACAGACTCAAACGGCAAGGCAACTTTCACTACTTCAAAACTCACAAGTGCAACAAGCACAGAAATCACGCTTACGTTACCGAATGGAGAGTTGGGAAGTGGTATGACAGTGGACTTTTCAGAAACCGACGACCAGCATGTCATGTTTATCGTCTATGACCCAAATGGAAATTATCAGACAACTTTTATAACAGCGGATGTAAGCACCCTTACTGCTTCTGCATCCGCCCTGAACAACAGCCTTTATCTTGAAAAACTACCCGTATCGGCAACAATTAAAGAGAAGGATTTTGGCATAACAACGCTTGTCGTCATAGCGGGCGCTCTGCTTTTAGCTACCACAGGGGGAATCACTCTGCAGAACAGGATAAACAAGGCAAGCGGGACGATAGATCCGGTGCGACTTGTAAAGGGAGAGCCAGAATGTTTTTCCGTGGATGACATCTTCGAATATTATTCGATAGCGACCGATTCGGTCGGGCTTGTTTTTTGGACGGCCTCCACCCTTGCAAGCGCCGGTGCGACCCTCACAACAGATGCCCTTTATGAGCTTCTTCTCCAAAACATCACAAGCGACGTTCAAGACAGGGTCAAACAGCTCTTCTGGGACGAGATAGTATCCGTCGCATTCACCGGTCTTAATATATCCCGCGACACGAAGGTGTGCTGGCAATTGTATAGTCCTTTCACCGACAGCAGCGGCAATATCCGTTATAATAAAATTTTTGAGATCCGGCCTGACAGGACATGCACAACTTCCGCAAACTGCTCCGGCATCACCCCAATAGCTCAAACATTAAACGCGATCGACAGTGACGGCGATGGTTATACCCCAGATCAGAGCGACTGCGATGACCAGAATGCAAGAATATACCCGGGGGCATTTGAGGTGTGTGACAGCGGCATAGATTACAATTGCGATGGGGCGTTAACAACGTGTAATGTCACATCCAATGCTTATATGGACGCGTGGCCAGGCGGAGGTTCACTAACAAACGGTGGAAGCGGAGATGTCTCCTTGGCTCTTTTTCAAGGTTCATTTATCGGGGCAGGCAGCGATAATATCACCGAGGCCCGGATCATTGTTAATGACAATATAGAGCAAAGGGTGAGCACCACGAGTTATGGAGGTGGAGATTTCGGGTGGCTCACTTATGTCGGACTCCAAAAAGGAATTAACAGAATACAGATAGCGGGACAAGCAGGCACTCATTACGGTTCCAAGACCTGGCAATTCACCAACACGAGGACCGAAGATGTGCTCGATATCATGCTCACGTGGGACGCATGTCCGGGATTGCGCCTCTACGTCACCGAACCCAACTCAAGTTTAATTTACTACGGGAATAAAACAGGAACTTACGGAAGTATGACCTTTGCACCGGACATAAGTTCAGGATGGGGACCGGAGATCTACGAAGCTGTGAATCCCGCTGCTTCCCAAACATATTCCTTCTACGCCAAATACGTTGACGATGGCAGTTGCGGTGTAAGTGGTGAATCGGCGAATTATACAATAAGGATCTTCACGCCTTATGGCGACCAGGTGAAAACAGGGACGCTCTCAGCCATCAACCAGACAAGCAGCACTTATGAGGTTTCTTTTTAAGAATTTAACCCGCATTTATATCTAAGGTGTATGCCTTTGATTGTTTGAACCGGTTGAGCCAATTTTAATTCAACCCAGCCAGCCTTACCAGCCACAAACTCAAATCTGGAATGTAAGTGATGAGAATCAAAGCTATGAGGAGCACTCCAAGGAATGGAAGTGATGCACGGTAAACCTCCGGAATCTTCTTTTTGAATCGAAAACTTGATATGAAGAGGTTGAGTCCCACAGGGGGTGTGGCGTAGCCGATTTCAAGATTTGTAAGGAAGATGATGCCAAGATGAATCGGATGCACGCCGAACTCCTTTGCGATCGGTAATATCAAAGGGACGACGACGATGATCGCCGAGAAGATATCCATGAGACATCCGACTATTAAAAGGAAGATGTTGAGTGCGAGCAAGAACATAATCCTGCTCGAGATGAAGCTTCTGATCCAGTCGAGCAACTTCATCGGTATCTGTTCATCTATCAAAAAACTGGTGAATCCGAGCGCACAGCCTAATATCAAGAGTATGCCGCCGACGAGTACCATAGAACGTGCGGCTATGTGAGGAATATCCTTGAAGAGCTTTAAATCCTTATAGATGAAGACATGGACGAATATCACATATACAACCGTAACAGCCGCCGCTTCGCTCGCCGTGAATATGCCGCCGTATATCCCTCCCAAAATTATGACAGGAAGTGGAAGGATCCATATCGTTTCCATGAGGGATGAGATGATTTTGCCAAGCGACGGGCGTGAGAGGCAAACCGCCCTCTTTCGGCCTTTGTAGATGCTGTACAAAGATAGTAGCAGGACGAGCAAAACTCCGGGGATGATGCCGGCGAGAAAAAGTGCGTCGACATTCACGGATGCTATTATTGCGTAGAGTATTAGTGGCAACGATGGCGGGAAGAGAAGGCCCAAGCTTCCACCTGTCGTGACAAGACCGAGTGAAAAACGCTCATCATAATTTTCCTTAATCAGCAGGGGATAGAGGAGTCCACCAAGCGCTATTATGGTTATACCGGACGCGCCGGTGAAAGCTGTAAAAAAAGCAGAGGCTATCAATGCTACTATGGCGAGCCCACCCGGCATCCATCCAAACAGAGCCCTGTATAGGCGAACAAGCCTCTCCGGCGTTTTTGATTCCGCGAGGAGATACCCTGCAAATGTGAAGAGCGGGATTGCGATGAGCGTCGGGGCGCTTGTCATTCTATACATCTCGATAATGACAGCCTGCGAATCGATGCCGACGGTATAGAAGAAGAAAAGGGCAAGGCCTCCGATGACGACGAAGAGAGGCTCTCCGCACATGGCAAGTATCAGAAGTAAGCTTACGATCAACCAGCTCACAGCTCGCTCCTCCTCGTTCTCTCCGATGTTTCGCCGGCCATTATGAGACGCCTTATGTCGAGTATGACGCCGATCAGGTATTCGAGCGATATCATCGCAAACCCAAAGGGTATGATCGATTGCACGTACCAGCTTTTGATGTTGTAGAACATCACTGCCCCCATCTGATATTCCGAATAGACGAAGTCATATCCTGCCTTTGCAAGGATAGCAGTGATGAGGGCAGCGACTAAATCGAGCAGAACTCTGACTGCGTCCCGCATCTTCTTTGGTATCACCTTTATCAGCGCTTCGATTGCGATGTGGCGCCGCTCCCTTGTAGCGAGCATAGCCCCCAAAAACGCGACCCACATGACGAGGTTGCGAGAGCCGACATCCGCCCAGAAGAGACCGCTGTCGAAAAAGTTTCTCAAAATGACCTGTAAAAAAGTGATCCCCGCAAGAAAGAGCAGGGAAGTGACTAGAAGTCCTTCAATAAAATATGCAAAGGCCTTATCGATGAAATTAAAAAATCTGATGATAGGACTCAAACAGCTCCCCCTCTTTTATATCATTGCAAATGTAGGGGCAGGTTTTAAACCTGCCCGCTGTTTCTCGGGAGGGTTTTAAACCCTCCCCTACAACACAAGTGACAAGGCTTTCTACTTCCCCCTCATTCCAGCAAGTGTAGTTTTAACTTTTGTCAGAAGCGCCTCAGGATAGAGTTTTCCGACCAGGTCGTCCCATACAAGACGGCTTCTGTCAGAGATGATCTTCACCTGAGCATCAGGGACGCTTACCATCTTTATTCCGTTTTTTTGAAGAAGTTTTTTGGACTCTTCATTTTCAACGCGAATTCGGTTTCTCAGCTCGGTGCCATATTTTTTACCGGTCGTTAAAAGTAGATTTTTGTCCTGGGGGGAGAGGCTGTTGAACATTTTATTTGATACGACGATTGCCCCCGTCGAATTAGCGAGGTTCAGATCAGTCATATATTTTGTTCTTGTGAACCATTGAAGGGCGATAGCGCCAAGCGGTGGCGTATAAACAGCGTCGAGAAGATTAGTCTGAAGCGAGGTGAGGACGTTCGCGATGCTAAGTGGAATTGGGACGATATCGAAGCGATCGTACATCGCCTTGACCAGAGGATCTCCCTCCCACATCCACATCTTCATACCGTTCATGTCCTCCCTTGAGCTTATCGGTTTGTTGGAGAGGATATTCACAAAGCCTGTCTCCGACCAGCCGAGCACCTGAAATCCCTTTTCGGAAAAACCCTTCTCAAGCTCCCCTTTGATTATGGTTCGGACGGCATCCACTTCATTATAATTATTGAAGAGCATGGGCAGCTCTAAAATTCTGACGGATGGATTGATCATGCCAAGGCCAAGTCCGGTAAAACCGGCCGCGTGAATCTGGCTGATGCGCATCTTTCTTATGACATCCTTCTCATCGCCCTGCACGCCGCCAGCGTAAATTTTAAAACCGACCCTACCTTGAGATTTTTCCCTCAGCTCCTTATCCCATTCGCGAACAACTTTTGTCCATGTCGATCCTTCGGGCGCGATGAGGGCGATCTTGATGTCAGTAGCGAAGCAGCTTAGAGAGACAAATAAGGTAAGAAGCAATGTGGCTGTAAAAAGTTTTTTCATCGATCCTCCAAAGAATAACGCGTACGGCGGATTGCGTACGGCGTACCGCGAAAAAAAGGTTTTACGCCGTACTATACTAAAAATAATTCCTCTTCCCCTCCAACAACACCTTCGCCCTTCTTTTTGCCAGGCGATTGGAGAGTTCCTGCTCAGGGAAGATGTTGTCGGGGGTTTCCATGACCTCATTTAATAGTCTTTCAAACAATGCCTTGTCCTGAGCCGCCACTGCGTAAAACTGCGCATACAAAACTTTGTTGAAGAGATATTTGTCGGAGAGTTCAATGCTCTTTTCAAAGGACTCCTTTGCTTTTTGGGTGTTTCCGCCAAGCATTGCAGGACGCGAAGCATCGATGACGCCTAAGAAGGCATATCCTGAACCAAAATGATAATTGGGATCAATCTCGATTACCCGATTGATGAGCTCAGTCACCTTTGGTACCTCAATGATGGCGGAGGGTTCATCCTTATGAAGGTTGATCCAGTTTCCCCAACAAAAGGCCGTCCAGAATAAAAGCGGCAGATCCTTTTTGCCGGCGCTCTTTAAGGCTTTGGCAAAGTCCATCGGTGAGGAATCAAGGCCATCTCTATATCCCTTTTTTGTCCGCATCGCCCTCATAGAATAATCGAGGCCGCGCTTGTAGAAAGTATCTGCGAGATGAAATGCCTTATCATACTCTTTCGGATTTCCCTTAAATTTGATAAGATCCTCTTCAAGAAATCCAAACGCGAATTCACCATAAGCCTTGGAAAGAAGTGTGAGGTAGAGGCGATCGTTCGGAGAGCCCGATTGCAGCACCTCCATCGATTTCACGAGGGGGAAAAAAGAGCTTCTGACAAGATCGACCTCGGACTCTCTCTCAATAGCAGACTGTCCATCCCACGAGACAACACCGACCAACCCCGTCACGCGCTGCTTGAGCGAGCAGGATGTGAGGAGAAGCGTAAGAATGATCATAATTGAAAGTGAGAATATCACACTCTTGTCATTCATACGGACAATTGGTCTTTCGATGTAGCCGCGGGCTTTAGCCCGCGTTAAAATGCGCAGGCTAAAGCCTGCGGCTACCAAATGCGATATTGTGGCACAACCTGGAAAGCGGGGATGACAATTGTGATCAAAAACATTTCTGATTTTTTTCATAGCGGGGGACATTACCAATGATAAAATCTTAAATCAACAGAAAGATCAGTCACTTATGACGCGCCGCGATAGAGGTTTTATAGCTAAATATTTAACACTATCCTCTTATCAATCGATGCGTTTCACCAGAAGCATCCATCCATCTCATCGTGATTTGGTTGTTGGGTAGGCGAGTGGGCAACAGGTTGAGATACAGTCCATGCTCGCTAAATTCGATTGTAATTGCAGCCTCTTCTTCATTGAAAAACCATCTAGCCATAAGCTCGCTTGAGGGAGGGGATAGATTGTCAGGGGTTGATCTATGATATTGCGTTAAGGCTGAATAGATGAAGTCTGAATGAGTTTCAAAATTAGCTAGTCCGTATAGATGGTATAAGAAGAATGCGATTTCACTGACAATTTGTTCTACATAGGTAAAGGGCACATCCTCTCCCAAGGCGCCTCTGTTAACAACGAGTCTGTTGCGGTTATAACCAAATTGCCATGGGAAGCTTTCGATATTCATGCCGTAATCCAACACTGCGCCGAGCGCGATATTGTTTCTATTGTTATAGCTCCTCGCGCCATTACCACCCTTGCTACAATAGTATTCGAGAAGATCCCCATATTCCTTTAGAAGTTTTAGATGGTTTGGTTGGAATGATTTTGTGGCATTCGTGTTTAAAAAGGTCAGTGCGGTGAGGAAATTCTGTACAGTAGGACGATAAACTTTATAAAAATCGTAACCATTCAGCCTACTTTCTTTAAGTATAAAAATGTGGTATAAAAGATGCCGATACAGAGGGGGGCATCCAAATCGAAACGATTCAGATTAACAAAGAATTTTTAGAGCGGATTCAAGATGCAGATGTTCGC
>JBDRGF010000042.1:0-27304 GCA_043818055.1 Pseudomonadota bacterium
TTTAATTCAGCGATGTCAGTGGCATAAGCGCGAGAACATAGTGGATTACTTGTCGAAAGAAGAACAACCCTTTATGAGGAGGCAATTACAGAGGGCTTATGAGCGACCGACATATGAAGAGGCAAGGAAATCACTTTTAAAAATTCGGAGAGATTTGGAAGAGAGGAATATATCAGCAGCAAACAGTTTGGATGAAGGATTTGAAGAGACGTTAACATTGCATCGATTAGGTCTTTTTGCAAAGTTGGGAAGAAGTCTTAAGACTAGCAATTGCATAGAGTCCATCAATTCAATGGTCGAGGGGCGATGTGGAAAAGTTGATTATTGGAAGAACTCATCACAGCGGCAAAGGTGGTTGGCAGCAACATTGCTCGATATTGAGCCGAGGCTAAATCGAATCAGTGGATACCGGCATTTACATGAATTGAGAGTAGCTTTGAAAAAAGAATTGAAGCTGTGTGACAAAGCTTCTAAGGAGGCTGCTTAAATGTTAACTGAACCGCTTTTCAAAATTTCAACTAAGTTTGGGATTGACCCTGGTAAAACGTTTGATGTCATAATTATAATAAGTATTGCTATTTTCACATGGTTACTAAAGCTAGCGAAAATCAAAGGAAATCCTGTTCATTATTGAGCTTAATTGTCTTACTAAGGAAGTCTTTAATTCTAACCCATTGTAATATATAAAGATTATGTTAAGGCAATAACAAAGCATAATAATTCTTTTTAACTTGAAATTAAAGTAAAATATATATATATGCATTGTCAACTACTTAAAATGGTTTGCTATTTTCAATAAAGTCATGAGGAAGGTATTGCGGGTTTTACTGAGATGTTTTCGAATGTGATAAAAGAAACTTTATAGATTAAGTGAATTTATTATGTGTAATAATGCTTGGTTTCTAATAGCATCCAATTTTATTTCCCGCTTCGGAAGTTATTTTAGCTATATGGGAATAACAATTTATATTTTTGAAAAAACTGGTTCAAATTTTGCAGTAGGGCTATCTCTCTTATTGGTTTTAATTTCTCATCTTCTAGTTGCTCCTATTATTTTAAAATACAGTGACAGTTGGGATAAGAAAAAAACTCTTATCATATGTAATATTATATCATTATTTTTACTATTACTTTGGAGTTTCAACGCTCAAAATCTCATTTTTGGTTATGCAATAATTTTTCTTAATGGAATATTTTCAAATATTCACCAACCAGTTCAACAATCGCTTATTTCAGTTATTGTCAAAAAGAATGCTTTGGACAAAGTAAATTCATTGTTTGGGATCTCAGGTCAGATTAATGTTATTGCTGGTTATGCTTGTGGAGCGATAATACTTCAATATTTTGGTATTTCAAACTTATTGTATTTAGATTCACTTACTTATGGGATTTCTGCAATTTTGATTTTTCTGATTAAAATTCCTAGTCTTGAATCAGCAGTAGAACAAAAATCATTAACCTTTAAATATCGTCCATTTTTTCAGAAATTATGGGAAAATGGTGTGATGACTTATATTCTCTTTCCGTTTTTAATTGTTTCATTTGCTTTTGGAGTAAATAACGGATTAGCAGTGGGGTTTTCAAGAACGACTTTGGGCTTAAGTATTGCTAAAACTGGAATTGTGGAGGCATTTTGCGGTGTAGGATTTATTTGTGGAGGTATTATTGTCCCCAGGATATGTAGATGGGATGACGAAGTAATTTTTTACATTGCTTCTATTTTTTCGACGATGTTTGGTGTTGCATTGGGTTTGTCAACAAATTTTACTATTGCAGCATTTTTTTGGTTTTTGGCTGGATTTATTAATGCATTTACCTTTGTCAAATGGCGTTCATTTGTTCAAAAACGTTTGGAAATAAAAATTCAGGCACGAACATTTTCTATGATATTGACACTGACATCAATTACTCAACTTATTTCACTCGGATTAAGTACATATTTGGCTGATATCTACGGGCCTGCAAATTTGTTGGTTGTCTTTGGAGTTTTATCAACGTCACTTTTAATTATTTATGGGATTTGGTTTTTCTTTTTTAATCGTAACTATGTAACCGTACAGGGATTTAATAATGAAAATATTTCTTATTAATCCACCATTACCAAGTGATTCATATTATCCTCCTTACGGATTGATGAGTTTGGCTTCAATGCCATTTTCTAGTAGTGTAGATATAAATATTTTTGACTACAATTTAATTTATCAGAAAAGAAAATTGGGCATTAAGGAGGTTTTTGAATTAGCGCTTACCGATTTAAGTGAAAGTGATTGCGATGTTTTGGGTTTGACGTGTAATAGCTATACCTTACCATTTGTATATGAATTATGTAAAAATATAAAGAGTAAGCCATATCGTTTGATTGTGGGGGGACCTGGTGTTTCATTTTTGCATAGTGAGCTATTAACAACTCCATGTAACATTGACATTGTTGTACGAGGTGAAGGAGAAATTGCATTTCAAGAATTAGTGAACAATCAGTTTGTTCCAAATAGTAGTATTCCAAATATTTCATATCGCTTACCAGACAATTCAGTGATAAACACGGATAGCTTGCTAATTGAAAACTTGGATGATTTGCCTGTATTATCCAATGGTTATGGTGTTGATATAAATGAATATGTGGTTTTAGAAAGTTATTATGACAAGAATGCTGCTGCTATAGAAATTGGAAGAGGGTGCCCATATTCATGCCCATTTTGCAGTACAAGCCAAATGTGGGGAAGACGATATAGGATGAAGTCTGTTGAACGAGTAGCAAGAGAAATAGAGTTGTTTCGAACTGAAGGATATAGAAGATTTTTATTCATTCATGATAATTTTGGCTATTCCCATTCATATGTAAAAAGTTTGTGTAATGAAATTTCGAAACTTGATATTGAATGGTCAGCTAGTATTTCATTAAATTTATTAAATCCTGATTTAATGGACTTAATGGCTAATAGCGGCTGCAAGAGAATTTATCTTGGATTAGAATCTGGTTCGAAAAGAATTTTAAAGAGAATTCCATATAAAACAGTTAAAGGAGAAAAAGATAAAATTAATAAGCTACTATCAACATTTGATCATGCAACATTCTCATATGTGATCGGTTTTCCTGAAGAGGATAAATTGAGTTTTAAAGAAACTCTTAATGCTGCATGGCAATATAAACTTCAAGGGGTCAGTGATATTCAGCTTCATCCATATACCTATCTACCAGGGGCGACTGATTATGAAAATGTGAAAAATAGGTTACATTTTGACAATAAACATCTTTTTGCAGAACGCGAATTGAATCAAATTTTAGAAGCTTTTCATGATACAATTCTTGAGCATCGCAACATATTTCCAAATTATTACTTTTTTGCCCCCATTAATCTAAAAGAAAACGATTGCATACATATTATTATAGAGTGCTATTCAGTTTTATTAAATAATTTCTCACAATTGACTAAACTTCTTGAGAAATACGGATTTATTGATGTGGGGAACATTTCCTCTAAATTGATTGATTATCTCACTAAAAATTGCCCGTCTAATATAGATTATAACAGTATTGGGCAGCTAATTATCAATTATTTTAAAGGAAATTTAGATTTAGAAATTCCTGAAAAACTTTTATTGTTATTTTCCGAAGTTGCAGAAGTTGAGTTGAACTTAGCACATTTTCTTTTCAAAAAAAGTAATGTTAAAAATAAGATTATTAGAGATTCATTTGTGTTTATGCATAGTTCTGATACTGACGGGGTGTTTGTAATAAAACCAGGAATATATTTATATGTTAATGGTGAAAAAAACTTTATTGTTTATCGATTGAACGATAGTGATTATGAACTTTTTAAGTTAATTCAGCATGTGAATACACCTGATGATTTTCAACAAATTAGAAAATTATATTCTAATAGTGCAGATTTATTTGAAGCACTTTTAATAAATTGATGTAAATAACAAAAACGAGGAGGAAAAATGGAAAAAGTTAAAGAAGTGAAAAAAGGTGGTGCAACCTGCGGCCAAGACAGATGAAATGATTGTAATTCTGCCAAAAATCCCCGGGTTTAATAAAACCCGGGGGATATAGGCTCTCACAGAAAAAGGAATCATGTGTCAAATTAGAAAGTCAGTTAATTCATCTTAAGAAAAAAGGAGTTTAAAATGGAAAGTTACGCGCTTTATAGCAGGATTATACCGTATTATTTTAAAGATAGATCGTCCTATGGGTTTAGTGTTAATTTAGTAGATAAGATTTGTAAAAGGGAGCTTGGCAAGTTGGATCAAGTCCATGCTTTGGATATGGGAGCGGGTTTTGGCGCACATGCAGAAATGTTTGCGGAAAAGGGATATAATGTTACTGCGATCGAGTTATCCACTCACATGGTTAATCTGTTTCGCGAACGCCTAAAATTATCAAAGCCTGATATAAAACAACGCATTTCCTTATTTCATGATAGTTGGTTTAATGAAGATGGTGATTGGAATAAATCAAAATCATATCAACTTATATATTTTCTAGGAAATACGATTTGGAATACTGGAAATCGCAATGATTTATCAAGACTATTACGAAATAGTTACGATTTACTTGTCGATGGTGGATTGGTTGTTTTTGATCTGGATGCCTTTGATGATTTGGAAGATAATGCTGAGTTAGTCTGGGGAAAACCTGTAGCAACTGATGTTCCAGGTACTAAGTTTCAATCTGCTTTTTCAAAAAGACGCCTGGGTAATGATGGAGAGTTAGAAGTAACGCTTCATGTTAAATGGATAGAAAATGGAATTGAAAGAATTGAAAAAGAGAAATTTCAAACATTTGCATTTGATAGTGAAGTTGTTGAGGAAATCGCTACTCAAACAGGTTTTCAGCTTATAGAAACCCTTAAGCCAAGAAAACTTTATGATCCTACTACTACCATTGATCAAACGATGTGGATTTTAAAAAAGAATTAAATTATTCTCTTAATTATGGATACTCTGTGGCGTATTCAAATTAGCTGGAGGTTCGGAAATATGAACAAATTTAAGTATTATCTTATGCTATTTTTAATCTTAGGGCCTTATGTTTCGAATGCGGGTGACTATCATACTACAATCGATGTAATACCAACTAATTGGGATCCGAGGGAGCATAAAGGAGGTTTTTATTTGAGGCTTTCTGGTCAAATCTTTTGTTCACTATTACAAATGGATGACAATCTTAACGTTTCTCCTGATTTGGCTATGAAATGGTGGATTGATAAGAATGGAAAACGTTATATTTTTCTTCTTAGGGATGATGTTTTTTTTCATAATGGTAGGAGTGTCACTGCAGATGATGTGATCTATTCCCTTAATAGAATGAAACAACGAAGTGCTTTATCTCTCGATTTGCAAATTATCAAACACATCTCAAAGCCAAATAATAATTCAGATCTTCCTGCGTATTTAAAAGAATATAAGCATGACAGAGTTGTTATTATTGAATTAAAAGAACCCTTTTCACAAATGATGAGTCTATTGGCGAATATTACAATGGCAATTTTTCCTGAAGCAGAGCTTAAGGAAAATTCCGATTTGTTTTTCAAAAAGCCTATAAGCTGTGGCCCTTTTAAATTAGCTGATTTGCAATCGAATGTTGTTATTATGGATCGAAATGAAAAATACCATGGTGTGAAAAATCCAACGATTGATAGGTTGGTCTTTCATAAAGTTAATTCAATTAAAGCTGCTGAACTATTTAACGAAGGCAAAC
Organism: Pseudomonadota bacterium; assembly: GCA_043818055.1. Lineage (GTDB taxonomy): Bacteria > UBA10199 > UBA10199 > 2-02-FULL-44-16 > JBDRGF01 > JBDRGF01. The sequence continues at coordinate 5,705 of JBDRGF010000042.1, forward strand.
TTGATGACATTGTTAACTTAATGGTTGATGAAAGCAAGATTAAGAGAGAATTTAGTAAATTAGAGGGATGGATATTTATTACTAGATTTATACGGTTAAATACAAAATCAAGTGTATTTAATAAGTTACAATGTAGAAGAGCTTTTATTAGTGCTTTTGATCGAGTTTTATTTATTGAGAAAGTTGGTTTGAAGAAAATGATTCCAGCCACTGGATTTATACCAAAAGGTATGTTGGGTCATCTTGAGAATTCGCCTTTTATTTATGAACCGAAGGAATCAAAAAAACTATGGCAACAAGCTAAATGCAATGCTCACATTTCAGTTGTAACCTCAAGAAAAAAAGAAGCCAAAGCAATAAAGTTTGTTGCAGATAATATGAAAAAGACACTTGGTGTTTCACTCGACATTAAATATGTTGATCCTGATACATGGTATAAAAAATGGCATGATTTTAAAGATGATGCTATCTTGGGCGGAATGGATAGCATGTATATTGATCCTTATTTTATTTTAAAACATGCAGACTCACACTTTGAAAGAAATTATATGGGAATAAAAGATCCAAATATTGATAAGTTGTTATCACAAGCATCAAAAGAACATGAAAAAGAAATGCGATCGAAGATTTATCAAAAGATTGATGAATTAATAATGAAACATTCAACAATAATGCCTTTATATTATGGCGATGTAGATTCTGGAATATATTCAGCAAAAGTGAAAGGATTAAGATTGCCACCAACAGGCACAAATTATGTTAAATATAATTCTGTAAAATTACCTTAGGTAATAGAAATAGAAGGTTATGATTAAGCTTCAAAGGCATTTGTCATTTTTTTTAGCGTTGGTTTCGTTTATTGGCATTTTAGTGACGTCTTTTGTTATCGTGTATTATTCCAAAATCCGTTTGTATGATGAATATTATAAATCAGCAATATCTCAGACTGATCGTGAGGTGTTAAATTTAAAAGAATATTTAACTCTTTATGAATACTCAGAAATTATGAAGAGATACAGTAAGGATTTGCATATTCCTAATCTTATACAACTTACTGTATATGATGATGAGGATAGGATTATCGTAAAATGGAATAAAAGAAATAATATTGCAACTAATGTTAAGAATTATGATTCTATTCAACGAAAGATTAGTGCGTCTCAGAATACAGATAAAATAGTTGGTAGATTGTTAATGGTATTTTCCCCCGAGCTGATTAATGATTTGTTTATTAAAGGTACTGCTTTGATAATACTATCAGGAATTATAATTGCCCTATGTGTAATAGTTATAGTGATGAAAATTATCCATAAAACTATTGTTCCAATTAACAATATTACTGATAGAATGCGTAACTATGATCCTGACAGCAAAGAAGCTTTATTAACAATTACAGATTCACGAATTTATGAGTTTAATATTTTATATTCCTCATTTAGAGAAATGGACAATGCAATAAAGAAACACCAGAGTATTGCTAGAGAGAATGCTGGTCTTGCTGCAATAGGGCAAACAACTTCTATGCTAGCCCATGATGTTCGTAAACCTTTTTCCATTTTGAAAGCTATATTGGACTCAGCTGATCATTATTTATCCAATTCCAACGACCTGGAAGAAGCTAAGCTCTCATTAGAGAAATCAATCAAACAAGTGGAAACAATGATAAATGACATAATGGATTTTTCGAGGGAGGAAAAACTCGATTCGAGTCCCACTTCAATAGTGCCGGTATTTGATTTTTCCATTAGACAGGCATCACAGCATTTTCAAGATTCTGATATTGATTTCATCTTCAATATTTCCAATAGCTATAAGCCGATGATAGATGATGAAAGGATCTCAAGAGTCTTTGTGAATATTATATCTAATGGAATAGAAGCAATACTTCAAATAGGTGAAGTAAAATCAGGAACAATTGATATTTCAACTACGGATATTAGTCAAAGTGGAGTGAAATCTATTAGAATTGTGATCGGAAACGATGGTCCTCCGATTGATGAAGAAAATATCCCGCACTTATTTGATTCGTTCTTTACTAAGGGAAAGAAAAAGGGGACAGGGATCGGGTTAGCTTCAGCTCTTAAGATAGTCACTTTGCATGGGGGAACAATATTAGCACAGAATCGTGAAGGCCAAAAGGGTGTTGAATTTATCATTACATTACCTGCTTCAAATGAGGATGATGATTCTGATTCATCAATTTTGCCTAAAAATATAGTTGAGACTCAATTTATTAAAACTACCAAGGATGAAACTGAAATTGAGAAGATGATCAAAATGATGTCAGTAGCGAAACAGAATATGAAGATATTGCTGCTCGAAGACGAAGCATTGTACAGGGCTTCCGTTAGAAACGCTATCAAGCAATATCATGATTTAGATAATCTTCTAACTTTGTATGAAGTACAAACAGTTGATGATGCCTTAAAATTATTGCAAACAGAGGATATAACTCACGCAATAGTTGATGTCGATTTGGGAGATGTTAAAAATGGGTTTGATTTTCTGGCTGTAGCACGGAAAAGCTATCCCTTGCTTCGATGCATGGTTCATTCAAACAGATGTATTGAGGAAGATAAGAAAAGAGCATATATGCTTGGAGCAAAGGCATTTGTTCCCAAACCACTTAATGTTGAACATCTTGTGGCGTTCTTGCAGGATGAGCACATAGTCTCAAATCGACTGCAAATCGGAAGCAAATTGACAATCCTGCTAATTAACGATGAACGTGCACTGAATTTAATGGCTAAAAACATGCTGAATGAAGTCTTAAAAATGAAACACAATTATGGTAATGAGATTCAGTTCCATATGGCCAGTTCATATAATGAGGCTATTGCTTTGATTAAGGAGATAAACTTTGATTTTATCTTCTGTGATCTTGATTTGGGAAGCTCTCAAAATGGATATGATGTTCTTAATACTCTTAAAGAATTAAAACGAAAATCCAGATTTTATATCATCTCAGGAACACCGAGAAGCCAAGCGGAGCCGAAAGCTTTAGAACTCGGTGCTGATGGGTATCTGCAGTTGCCTATAGACCCGAGCGACTTCATTGATATCATTTGATTTTTGAATTGGATATCTCTTTAAATTTATCGAGTAGTACCGGATTATTTCCTGCAAGTTTCTTCAAAAATGGGAGCAGGGATCGCGCCTCGGAATCCCTATTCTGCATTTTCAATGCGTTGAACTTCCAGTAGCCACTGACAAATTTCAAGGCATGGCTGGCATCAGGCAATTTGGCCATAGCAGAATCGGCCTGATCGATCAAACCGTAAGCCTCGTCGAACTTTTTCGTATGGATATAGGCCTCAGCCAACCCCAATTCTGCTCTTACCTGCAAATAATCACTGTTTCCCAAGCTCATTGCCGCTTCGAAATATTTTGGAGATTCGTTGAACTCTCCTTTTTCATTGTAACAGTTGCCTGTGTTAACCCATACGAATTTAGTAACTCTCTCGTGCTCTTCGAAACTGTCGAGGCATGTGCTTGCGGATAAGCAATGCTGATTCTCAGCGATCGATCTATCGAATTTTTTCGAATCGAAATAACAGGCTGATAAAACTGAATGCACAATGACCAGCCACCTGCCATGTGATATTTGTTTAGCCAGATGATAGGCTTCCTGAGCATATTTTACAGCCTCTGAATACTTGGTAACTTTTCTCAAGCCTTCAGCTAATGAGAGACAGGCCAGCATGATCTTCAATATATTGTTGCTCTTTTTGCACTTATCCAATTCCCATTCCATGGCTTCGATAGCTTCACTAGTTTTCCCCAAAGCTAACAATATCTGACCGAGTTCGTTATCGGTAACCAATGCCATGTTCGGATGATGGATTTTCTTTTCCAAATCCCGGCTCCTATTGTAAATCCTTTCAGCGTCCAGAAGATACTTGCGGTCTTTGTTTCTCAGTTTGAAATTTATTCTTCCTTCCCAATTCAGGAAATAAATATTGTGAGAAGCGAATCGTTCATTGCCGCTTATTTTTCGGGCTTGTGAGATTATTTCTTTTGCCTCATCGAATTGCCCGGATTCGACGAAAGAGGGCAGAATCGATGTAAAAAGGCGCAATTTGCAAATATTCGTTTCTACCTCGTTTAGACCATGTGTCATCACTTCGGATTCATCGTAAAGCTCGAAAGCTTTTCGATATTCTCCTGAACAATAATATACATGTAATAACAACGATCGCACATATATGGACAATCTCATCATCTTTGACGGAAGATATGACAGAGCCTTTATTAGCAGCTGTTGAGATAATAATATTTCTCCCTTCGTTGATAAAAGGCTACGCGCAAGCTTGATCAGACAGGCTAAACCTTTTATATCATGATTTCCGAATCCTGTGTGTAAATACAGTGCATCGCGATACGGTAATGAGCTAACACGTTTCAATTTAAGAAAGCCCGCTATTGCGAGATGATGCATGGTTTTCAATTCATCATTGAGATGGTCATAAATCACATCGGAAAAATATGGATTGTAAAATGTGTACGTCTTATCTTCCAGTACCTGTTCACTATTATCTATAGGATAGAGCGTGATCTCACTCTCATTCGTATCATCTGAACTGTTATCGTCAAATGCATGATGTTTCAATATTTGCTTTCGACATAGGCTTGTCAAATGCTGGCTGATACTGAGACCGGGGAAAAAATGACGAAGATCTATGACAGACACCGGAGGGGACACCCATTTCAAATGCCATACTGATAGTAAATCGATTATTCGTTTTTCAGAGGTATTCAATGCATCATATTGCCTCATGATGCGATTTTCAGTCGTTTTTGGAGCTTTTTTCCGACTCTTACTTATTTCAGGTGCGTGTGCTTTGAAAAGATGAACATTTCCATCGAGGTCAAATAACAGACCTTCGCTATCGAGTTGTATCAGCTGTTCGCTTATTTCGCTCGGGATACCTCCCGTTTGGCGCAAAAGAGTACGAATCCATTTCAGTGAAATATCCTGTTTTTTCAGAGCCAGAGTCGATTTGAGATAGTTGCTTATTCCATCTTCTCCAAAAGGTTTGAGGTCTATCATCTTGAGCGGCAAATCGTTCATTTTTGTGATCGTACCCACGACGTTTTTCGAAGAACGGATCTGGCAGGGATCGCTTGAAAAACAAAACATAACCGGTTTTAAATGCTCATACAACTGAGGTTGTGATTTTCGTTGGGCTAAACCATGAGCCAAGCCAATCAGCGATTTTCGAATCTGCTCGAAACCCGAAGAGGTTTTCCCGTTGCTGCCGAAGAGATGCAAATCATCTATCAATATCAATAAGGGATATCTATTTTCATCCAATAGTCTCGCCAACTGGAGGGTCCATGTAAGCGCCCATTCTTCATCGATCGGAAATCTGATCTGGTGCAAAAGCATCTGTCCCATCTTCTTTTCGGCGAAATTTCTAATTTCCTGAAGAAAGCAGCTTTTGCCCAGGCCCTTTTCGCCGGAAATGCAATAAACAGAAAAAGGGGAGGGCTGCACACCTTTTGCTATGGAACTTATGCTATCGCTGATCTCCCCTATCTCGGATTCACATCCGACAAATTTATCTGGTATCAGATAACAGGATTTGATCTCCTGGGATTCCATAAAACTATCCGGCAAGCGAGTCTTAAGCGCGTTTATCACAGCTCGTGCCGTTCCGTAAAACCGATCAGAAGGATTGCGCTGCAATAACCTCATGACTATTGTGTCCAAATATTCCGGAATATCCGGGCTTCGCGTTTTCAAAGATTTTGGAGATAGTTCGCTTTCGACAATTTGTGCCAGTTTTTTTGGATCTTTCTGCCAACCATATCTCTTTTTGAAAGGATACGTATGCGCCAGACAATAGTACATGAGTGCTGCGGCTGAGAAGAGATCGGTAGAAGCGCCTATCTGATTTTCCCAGGACAGGATCACTTCCGGAGCGATATACATAGGCGTCCCTAGCATATGTCTTTTATTTGCCGTAATCGCTGTGGCGATTCCGAAATCGATGATCTTGACAACCGGCTTTCCGTCAATTTCTTTGATCAGGACGTTTTCAGGCTTGATATCGCCATGCAATAACCCGCTATCGTGAATAAATTGCAGGCCTTCGAACAACTGGATGAAGAAGGGGGGCATCGAATCTTCCGAAATTTTCCTCGTATATACAAATATGTCGTATCCTTCGATGTATTCAGAGGTAAAATATAAGAAATCCTCGAAAAGACCGAATTCATAAACCGAAGCTATATTCGGGTGATTAATACCGAGAAGTTGATGTTGATATTCCTCTTTAAATCGCTCTATGACGTTCTGGTAATGCTTTGAAAACTTCTCTTCGAGGTGTTCCGAGGTGAGTTTCTCGTTGGCGTGCTTGATTTTGAATGAAGCGAATACAGTTTCCCTATTCAGAAATTTCAGCGCGACAGGTTTCTTTTGTTCCAAATCGGTGGCTAAATAGACAATGCCAAAACCACCTTGACCGATTTCGCGTTCGATCCGGTTATGTCCTACTATCGTGCCTGGCAAAATCTCCGTAATATCCATAAATTAAACAGAAAAAATAAGCTGAAAATTCTACCGGTTCGACATGCTTTTGGTAACCGTAGTATCACCCAATTTTTTCTTGTTGAGCTCGTCCTGAAACAGCTCCGTGATTTTCTTTGAGACCACACGAGCGCTCTTGAGTGATCTGTTTTCGGGATTCGCTTTCAATAGAGCCACGATTATATCCTCTAGCTTGTCAATTTTAGCAGCTGCCTCTTTATCACAATCCTTCTGGAGCATCAGAGTATTTCTCTGCGAGGGTTTCATCTGCTCATGCTCTTTTGTCACTATTTCCTTAAGTTTGCCAATATCGGAAACTTCTTCGCGATCCGGAAATGGATCGGCACGACACATGCAGGAATAAGCCAAAGCAGCGAAGGAATATAAGTCGGATGTCTCTGAGATTTTACCGGACTCTTGCAAGATCACCTCAGGCGCGGAATATATCGGTGAGCCATATGATTTAATGGCAACCTCGCCAATATCAACCGCATAGCCATAATCTGTAAGCTTGGTTACCGAGGGATAGGCTGCTTTAACGAAGACCCGTTTTGACTTCAGATTGAGATGCAATAGGTTTTCGTCATGGATGAAATCGAGCGCTTCGAGTATGGACAAAAATATCGGGATCATTCCGAGTATGCTCATGCCGCATGTGACATCGAATATCGGAGCCCCGTCCACGTACTCCGTAGTCACTACCGCCTCGCCATTATGATCTATTCCGACATCTATCACTTTCGCGATGTTCGGATGATCGAGCCCGACAACTCTCGTATGGCGTCTGATGAAATCCTTCAGTTCGTCTTGATATTTGGATTCGGCATTTTTCTTGAACTCAACGCGTATTTCGTCGGTATCGGATCCAGATTGAGGAATAAAACCATATTGAACCTCGAATTTCATCTTGTCCAAGCGGGATATGAGCACTTTGTCGTTCGTACGTGTATCAACTGCCAGTTGGGATTTGGTCCACTTGCTAGGTTCTTCACCTTGAGACAGATCACGAATCACGACGTAATTTTTCAACATTGCGTCCGTGCTTTGAAGCTCCGATGCCATTTTAGTAGGTTCGATATTTGTCATAATGCCCCCCTTAATGATTTAATTCCTTTATTTTACACTAGGCTGAACAGACTGTCATTAAATTTTCAATGCCTTGTAACCTTATATTTTTGCCTATTATGAACCGTTTGACTGTGATTAACAAAGGATTTCTAGCGTTATTTCTTTTGCTACGAATGGGCTATTGTAGTATATATACCCTCTGAAAAAGAGGGGGATATATGACTACGAAAAAGCCTAAAATACGCTCTTATGCAGCTACGGAGCAATTGGAGAGAAAAGAGAATCAGGATTACTATTTTTCCGACGGAAAAAGCAAACTCTACCTTGTCGCAGACGGAATGGGGGGATTCGAGGGTGGGGCATATGCAAGCAAATTTACTTCAGAACTGGCCTCGAAACTCATCGAGACCATCGACAGCCTCTCTTCTCAGCATTCAGGTCATGATGATACCTTTGTGCCGGAAACTTTCGAAGCAACAGCTGATTATGAAACAATCCTGCAAACATTGATCAGGGAGATTCACGACCGGATCATTAGCGAAACTGATAGATTGGCATTCGAAAAGATGGGTTGCACATTAGTTCTGGTACTCTTCAGAAATTCAAAAGCTTATGTCCTTAACGTGGGCGATTCTCCATGTTATCTATACAGCGAACAAACACTAAGACAGATAACGCGTTCACATTCGAAAGTGGATCAGATGGTAAGGGATGGCGAGATTACGAAAGAAGAGGCAAAAATTCACCCCAAAAGAAATGTGGTTACAAGATGTATCGGAGGAGCGAAGGAAAAGGCCGTGGCTGATATCCACATCATGCCATATTATGAGAACGACCGGTTTTTCCTGTGTACGGATGGGGTGACTAAAGTCCTGACCGATGAACAGATAGAGTCTTTTTTAAAATACAAAGACCCCAAAGAAGCGATCGATCTGATGATGGGCACTATCAAAGACGCTCCCCCGACTCGTTCATCAACCTCTGGAAAAATAATAGCAAAAGACAATGCAACTGCGATGATCGTCGATGTGGCCTCTCTGGGAGAAAAGGTCTTGAAAGATGAGAAGAACCCCCCGACAGTAAAACATAATCACAAGGAAGATACGATTCTGTAAGGCCGATATCAAGGAAATGTAGCTGGTATATTATAAAGAAAGCTGATCGATAAGAGTGGATTTGTTTATAACACACCTGATGTCGTATAAGGTATATTATGAGAACCAACATATCCCTATCTATTATATAGCAACAAAATAGCCATTCCTCCTTCACTCCACAATAACTACTTTATTGAAATCATAAGTCTTAGCTTGTATGGAATGTAATATTTTGATATCACCCTTTTATGAAAATTGATTTGAAAAAAATACTTTCTGCTTATGGGCAAAATCATCCTGAGATATCCTTGATATATCTTTTCGGTTCACATGCTTGCTCCAGAGCTATGATCGACAGCGATATCGATGTTGCCATTCTCTTTAAAAACTCTTCATATAATGATGATATACTGAAATACATTATTGATCTTTCAAAGGCCTTAAAAACGGATAAGCTTGATTTGGTCATACTCAATAAATCTACCCCGCTTCTATCATTTCAGGTAATCAGACATGGCAAATGCCTTTACAATATATCAAATGCTTCAAGGGTAAGATTTGAGACTCAAACTCTCAGGGAATACCTTGATCTCACCCATATTTTTGAAATTCAACGTAACTATGTGAAAAAACAAATAAATAAGGGGGAATACTTTGGTTGACTATGATATTATAATGAAACGGCTTGAAAAACTTAAGGGCTATATTCTTATCCTGAAAAAGCTTAAAAAGACGCCCAGAAGCCAATTTATAGAGGATCCTTTTATTCATGGGCTGGCTGAAAGATATCTTCATCTCTCAATTGAAGCTCTGATTGATATCGGTAATCATGTAATAAGTGACCAGAAATTTAAAAAACCTGAAACTTATGCTGAAATTTTCGAGATATTGTTCAAAAACGGCATAATACCTAAAACACTCTACTTAAAAATATCCGACATGCCGGCATTTAGAAATGTATTGGTTCATGACTACCTGGATATAGATCATGGTATTGTATATAAAACTTTGCAGGAAAAACTGGAATTGCTTGAACAATTGGCCAAAAAGTTTGCAAAATTTATTCAATAGAAATAAACAGCATTATCTCCTTAAATCTTCAAGCTTAATACCCGACTCTTCAAAGAATTGTTTTAACCTTTTGATAAGCTTTTCTTCAACCTGTCTGACTCGCTCCTTCGTGATTCCATAATCTGTGGCAATTTCCTGAAGAGTTTTAGGTGATTGGGCTAAAAGTCTCTCCTCAAATATCTTAAGCTCCCTTTCATTTAACACCTCAGCAAATTCTTTAAACTTTTGGTTTAAAAGCTCTGCAGTTTGTCTATTGCCGACAACGGTTTCTGAACTTAAAGTATCATCTGAGATAAAGTCCTTTAACGTTGTATTACTCTCTTCTCCGCCATGACCCTTTATAGGAGTTTCAAGTGCTATTTCCGAATGAGCGAGCCTTTTTTGCATCTCCTCGATCTGACCTTGATCGACCCCCAGATGCTCCGACAAGAGGGCTGGTGTCGCATAATAACCCATTGCCTCAAGCTTCTGTTGTTCTCTCATCAGATTATAAAAGAGCTTTTTTTGCGTCTTCGTCGTTCCGATTTTGACCATTCTGAAGTTGTCCAATATGAATTTGAGGATATATGACCGTATCCACCACGTTGCATAATGGGCGAGCCGAGCACCCTTATCCTGATCGAATTTTTTGACCGCATGCATGAGCCCCAGCGTCCCCTCTTGTATCAGATCGAGCATGTTATGATAGGTGCTTCGATAATCCATGGCAATCTTGGCAACAAGCCTTAAGTGAGCCTTGACGAGCTCCTTCGCTGCCTCGATATCTCCATCTACATGGTAGCGCTTAAAGAGCTCGGCCTCTTCCTCCGGCAAAAGCATCGGATACGAATGTACTTCGGCAAGAAACTGTCCAACAGGGTCCCTTCTGACAAGGGATTGATTGGATTTTGGAACTTCGGTTCTCTTTGTTCGATTTTTGGACATTGAATCGGGAGACTAACAACGATTTCAAAGCTGGTCAATAGATCGAGTTCTCAATGAGAACACTTTCCACCGCAACAGGGAGAATTCATCGCGGCACAAGGGCTATCCAAACCACAAGGCAAAGAACTCTGGGAGGCTGATTTTGTGATGAGCGCGCTCCCACCTGTGATCAACCTTCGAACAGCGCCGTAACATTTGGGACATTTTTCTAAAGGTTTATCAGTGATCCTCTGATCGGCTTCAAACTGATGCTGACATTTGTCGCATTTGTATTCATACGTGATCATTCGATGCTCCTATAGTTTCGTAGGGGCAGACACGGGGGTCTGCCCCTACATCTATGATATAAAAAACCAGTCATTGTGTTTTGCGCAAGCTGTAAACAGACACCTTTCACCTAAACAACCCGATGTTAGTAATATTTCCATATCAGATAGATGAATAAGAGGGTCAATGCAATAAAAACCACTCTTTTTACGAATCTCCCGCCATGCTTCATCGCAAGATGGCTTCCTGTATAGCCCCCCAGAAGATTTCCGAGCGCCATAGCAGCTGCATAAGTAAAATTGACCTTGCCTGCCATAAGAAATGGAACAAGGGAGCCGACGTTGGATGCAAGATTGAATGTCTTGGCCGTTGCGCTGGCTTTGACAACGCTCATATGTGAAAAAATGACAAGTGCGATGATGAGAAATGTACCAGTTCCCGGTCCCAAAAAGCCGTCGTATGTGCCGATGATAAGACAGGTGATTGATATCATAACCCAGAACTTCAGATCGTACTTCAGCTCTCTCCCTTTTGGCTTTCTCAACTCCTTAGAGAAGATCAAAAAGAGCAGGACTATGGGAAGGCATCCCACGATGATCTTTGCGAGTATGGCTGGCGATATTATGAGCGCCGTTTTTGCCCCTATGACTGAACCGATGAGTGAAAAAGGAATACCGACCAGAACCACCTTCCAGACTACATGAAATTTTCTTCCGTAATTTATCAGGGCAACCGATGTTCCAAAGGTTGCCTGAAATTTATTCGTACCAAGCGCGATATGTGGGGGGACGTTCATGGCAAGCAAGGCCGGTAAAGAAATGATACCCCCTCCACCTGCAATAGAGTCGAGAAGGCCTGCCATAAAGCCGGCAAAAGATAGTATGATGAGGGTAAAAAAATTCATAGTACATAACAAAAAACCTGCCACGAAGGCAGGTTTTTCTAAATCAAATAAATCTCTTCTTGTAAGAAAGAAAAATGTCAGCAGTTTCAATTAAACAAAAACTAGAAATTGCCTATTTTAGCTCTGACATGCTTCTCAGCTGTCAACCAGTCATTCAAAGAGTTGCCCGGCTTGTTGCCTCTCTTTGCGTAAAGCTCATAAGCCTTTTCCTGCACCATCTTTGTGACCTGCTCCGGTGAAAACGTAACTGTTGTTTGATTTTTGTTCCTACGTGAAATCACTCTTTTTAACATATGCCCCCTCCTTAATGAATTAGAGTTTCTATATACATTATTTGTACTAAACTTATCAACAAATATTTTTAAAAATATGCATATTTTTTTTCGTAAAAAAGTTTGTTTTTATTAAGTTTTTGTTTGCTTAGATTTCAGTTGATTGATAGATTCCTAAAACTTACAATTTGATCTCTGAAATCTTAGTTTGTTCGATTAACTGTCTAAAAAAATAAGGGGGGAAGGACTATGCATAACGAGTCACAGTTAATTTCTGATCGCGAATGGATATTGACCAACGGTATCGGGGGATACGCGTTGAGCTTTGGCAACATGATCAACAAGCGTAAATACAATGGTTTGCTGATATCAGGACTTGATAAACTTAAAAGAATTCATACCCTTTCATCTATTGAGGAAAAGGTTGAAGATCAGGGAACTTTTTTCTTCCTCGATTCCAATCATTATTCAAACTGCATATACCCCAGCGGATATATGCATATAGTAAAGTCGTGGCTAAGACCCTACCCCACAGTTCTTTATTCTTCTGCGCCATATCGCGAAGAGTATCTCATCCAGAAGGAAATCTTTTTACTGAGGGAAAAGAATGGCGTTGCTATAAAATACACCAATTTCGGAACCGCGAGATTGACGCTGACGCTTAAGCCCAAGTTCACTTTACGCGATCATCACGTGGTGAATTCGCCCGGAACGTGGGAGCGCACCACTCCTGAAAAAGAGGTCAATCATAAGTATTTCAGAGTTAAGCGCCCGGACAATGGTTATGAGGCTTACGGCTACGTTGAATCGGGAGAAATTATCGACGATTCTACGATCTATCGTTCGGTGTGCTATCCTGTGGAATCAGTCCGCGGATACGAATCGGTCGAGGATCTCTATTCACCTGTTCGTCTTTCGATAAAATTGAATCCGGGAAAGAGCACCTTTGTGGTGTTTTCATCGACCCCTCTCGACAAACCATTTGCAGATGCTAAGAATGCCGAGAAGTTCTATAAAAAATACCCAAAACCGCATGACCACCCTACCCTTGAAAATCCTCGTTCTATTCTTGAGACAAGGGATGAGAAGAAGAGGCTCTTCAATCAGAAGGACTATTATAAAATATTAGAACTGGCCGTGAGGGATTTCATCGTCAAAGATAACGACATAGTTGCAGGCTATCCCTGGTTTGGCGCGTGGGCAAGAGATACGCTTATTTCGATGGGGGCTTTGAAATATCTACCCAATGGCAATCGGACTGCCGCCAATGTTCTAAAAAATGCTACACAATATATAAAGAATGGAATGTTGCCCAATACCTTTGGCGAGGGGGGCTCTGGGGCCAATTATGACAGCGTTGATGCCCCGCTCTGGTTCGTCGTGCGATCTTATCAGTTTGCGCCCAAGGACAAGCATCTCTTTTCCAAGGCCGCTGAAATCATTTTAAGTTATATCTACAGCCATGATCACCCTTTCATCCTGGCCGATGACGGTTTGATCGACATTCACCGCAGCAATCACGCGCTAACATGGATGGATGCTAAAGTTTACAATAACCCCGTGACACCAAGATGGGGAAAGCCGATCGAGATAAACGCCCTATGGTACAACGCCCTTTGTTCTATATCTGCGATGGCTAAGCACTTGGGCGTGCATGAGCTGGGTGCTGGATTACACAAATATTCAATTCGCAAAATTGATAAGCTGGCCGACCACGTGAAGGAATCCCTCCAGAAATTCAAGGGAGAAAATTTTCTTGCGGACAGGATTGAAAACGACACACCTGTTTGGGAGATAAGACCGAACGCGATCATCGCCCTCTCCCTTCCCTTTGATTTTGTTGACCAGCAGACTATGAAAAACGCATGGAAGACTGCAAAGGATAAGCTGCTGACATCCTACGGATTGAGAAGCCTCGATCCGGCCAGCCCAGCCTTCAAACAGAAATATGTGGGAAATCAGAAACAGAGGGATTTCGCTTATCATCAGGGCACAGTCTGGACATTCCTGCTACTTCCATATGTTCAACTCACTACCAAGGTAATGGGACAAGAGAAGGCAAACAAGGAAGAGGTATCAAAGGAGATCAGCCGATATCTCTGGCCGCTTCGCGAAGGAGTTGTGACTGGCGAGATGGCCTCGGTCGCTGAGGTTTGGGATGGAATGGAACCGGTAATTCCAAAGGGATGCCCTGCCCAGGCCTGGAGCGTGTGCGCCCTTTTTGAAATTGAGAATCTTGTAAAAAACGGGAGATTTTTTAATAAATGAGAGCACTGATATTAACTTGGGAATTCCCACCATATATCGCTGGCGGTTTGGGAATGGCCTGTTACGGCCTTTCAAAGGCGTTGCTTGAACTGGGAGTTGAGATAGATCTCATGCTTCCATGCAGCGAGAATGTCTATTTTCCTTTTAGATCGCCTGGTGACGTCGACACTATGCCTGTCGATTTTCTTCGCCCGGAATTTAGGAAGGAAACCCTGATCAAAGAGATCATACTAAAAAGTTCCGATATCAATGGGAAGTTAAAGCTGCTCGGTATTTCGGAATATCCTGAATCATACATCACGCCCGGTTTTAGTTTCGAAAGCTTTCTGAATGTCTTTCTCTCGTCAAATGTGGACAATTTTTCACAGGAGATTCAGCTGCTAAATAATTACTTAAACGGCGATGGGCATCTCTTCAAAAAGGTAAAGGAGTTCACATCGAAGGCTCTACAATACGCCTCCTGTCACAGCTGTGACGTCATCCATGCTAACGACTGGTTGACATACCCGGCAGGGATGATGCTCAAAAAGCTCATGAAAAAACCTCTGGTGGCTCATATACACGCTACCGAGTTCGACCGCGCCGGTGGGCCGGGGGATGAAAGAATACACAAGATCGAATATGCAGGCTTGATGGCAGCGGACTCAGTCATTGCGGTTTCACAGTACACAGCCCAGATGATCATGGACAGGTACATGATAGATCCCAGGAAGATTCACGTAGTGCATAATGCCTACACCCTCTCCGCACCTGTGGGACCTGATAAGCCAAAGCTCTTCAAGGATCCACTCGTACTCTTTTTGGGACGCGTGACCTTGCAAAAGGGGCCTGATTATCTCCTGGAAGTTGCGAGAAGAGTCTTGGAGCGTTATCCCAGGGTGAGGTTTGTGATGGCAGGGAGTGGTGATATGTTCTCTGCGATTTTGAAAGGATCAGCGACGAAGCGTCTGAAGGATCGTTTTCTCTTCACCGGTTTTTTAAATCGTGAGCAGGTGGAAAGCATTCTCACTGCTACCGATATCTTTGTACTTCCTTCCGTCTCAGAACCTTTCGGCATTGCACCGCTCGAAGCTATGGCATATGGCGCAGTTGCCATCGTCTCGAAACAATCGGGAGTTTCAGAGGTGATCAAAAATGCCTACAAGGTCGATTTCTGGGATGTCGAAAAGATGACTGATGTACTGGTCAACCTTCTCGAACATCCTGAAGAAAGGCTTTCGATGGCAGCGGCGGGACAAAAAGAGGTACTCTCGATAATCTGGAAGGAGCCCGCGAATAAGACACTTAAAGTTTACGAGGAAGCAACATGCTCCATATAGTCTTCTATTTTCAGGTTCACCAACCATACAGACTCAAGCATTACAGCGTTCTTGACATCGCACGCGAAGGGAATTTTTTCGACGATAACCTAAACGCTGCAGTGATAAGAAAGGTCGGTGAGAAATGCTATCTTCCGGCAAACAAAGTTTTGCTCGAACTCATCAATAAATATGAGGGGAAGTTCAAAATAGCCTTTTCGATCACAGGTGTGGTCATCGAGCAGTTCAGGCAGTACTATCCCGAAGTTCTCGAATCGTTCAGGGAGCTTGCCAGAACAGGATGCGTCGAGTTTTTGGGAGAGACATATTATCATTCACTCTCCTTCCTCTTCGATAAGGATGAATTCTTAACTCAGGTTCACATGCACCGAAAGCTCATGATGGATGAATTCGGCTACAAGCCTGTGATCTTCAGAAACACGGAGCTCATCTATCAGGATGAACTGGCAAACATCATCTCTGAAGATGGCAACTATAAAGGAATTCTTGCAGAAGGAGTTGAAAAGATTCTCGACTGGCGCTCCCCGCTATACGCTTACAAGACACACAATCACAACCTCTTCCTGCTGCTCAAATACTATAAACTCTCGGATGATATTGCGTTCAGATTTTCCAACAGAGGCTGGCCGGAATTTCCACTCACGACAGAGAAATTTGTTAACTGGGTTTCTGATCTCTCTCTGATTGAAAAGGGAAATAAAAAGCTCTTCGTAAATCTATTCATGGATTACGAGACCTTTGGTGAGCACCAGTGGGAGGACACGGGAATTTTCGAGTTCATGCGACATCTGCCTGACAGGACATTCAAGTCCCATAATATTTCATTTGCATGGCCATCGGATGTGCTCGACATAACGAATTATTCACCTGAGCCCCTCTCCTTTCCAAAGCCGGTATCATGGGCGGACACCGAGCGCGACCTCTCCGCATGGCTGGAGAACGATTTTCAGATCAATGCGAATGAGACCTTTTACGATATTCTGCATCAGATCAAAGCCACCGGACGCGATGATCTCATCGTAAAAGCCAGAAGATTATCGACCTCAGATCACTTCTATTATATGTGCACCAAATATTTTCAGGATGGTGATGTGCACAAATACTTTTCACCATACGATTCTCCCGAGCAGGCATATATATTCTATATGAACGCGCTGGCCTATTTGAGGGATCAATTATGAATCTGTTTCCGAATGTAGGGGCAGGTTTAAAACCTGCCCTAAAGATAGTTTCGGGCGGGTTAGAAACCCGCCCCTACAATTAAAAACAATCAATTACTTAATAAAGGAGCAACTTATGGACGTACGCAAATTTTTCATCAGACCTTTCATTCCGGAGAAGATAAACAAGCTTCTCGAACTCGCCTTCAACGTCTGGGCAACATGGGACAAGGACGCGGAAAAGCTATTCCACAGGCTCGACCCTCAGCTTTTCAGGAGTGTAGCCCACAATCCGGTCGAGCTATTATACCGACTGACCCCTGAGCGGTTGGAGGAAGTTGCAAAAGACAAGGGCTTTCAACATGAGTTGAAGCAGGTGTATGAAAAATTCAAAACGTACATGGAATTTGAGGGAACATATAAATCCGGAAAGAGCGAAAAGACATTCTCAAAAGAAGACACAGCTGTGTACATGTGTATGGAGTATGGCTTGCACGAGTCCATCCCCCTTTATTCCGGAGGGTTGGCTGTTCTTGCCGGCGACCAGCTAAAAGCAGCATCGGATGTCGGTTTCCCACTTATCGCCTTCGGCCTGCTCTATAAATTTGGATATTTCAATCAGCGCATATCCGCCGACGGTTCGCAGATGGAAGATTTCAAAGAGACCGCATGGTATCTCCGCGCGATAAAGGAAGTGATTGATGAACACGGCAATCCAAGAATAATTGAAATTCCACTCAAGGGACGGAAAGTATTTGCAAAGATATGGGCCATTCAGGTGGGACGCGTTCCTCTGTATCTGCTGGACACAAACATCCCGCAAAATCCCCCTGAAATCCGGAAGATCACAAACATGCTCTACGATTCCGGCCGCTCCATGCGCCTTGAACAGGAGATCGTACTTGGCAGAGGCGGCATAATAGCGATGAAGGCACTTGGAATAGAACCAAAGATCTATCATCTCAACGAAGGTCACACGGCCTTCTCCATCCTCGAACGCCTGCTCGATCTTACGAAAAACAAGGGCTATAAGATGGAGGAAGCCAGATCGATAATAAGATTCAGCACTGTTTTTACAACGCACACCCCTGTCGTCGAGGGAAATGAGCATTTCGATGATGAGCTTATCGAAGAGTATTTTGAGGAGGAGGTAAAAGAGCTTGGACTCACGATGGATGAATTTTTGGCGCTTGGAAAAATAGCAAAAGAAAAGATTTTCTGGCTGCCGGCCTTTGCTTTGAGATATTCAAGGTGCTCTAACGGCGTTTCGAAGATCCACTCCGGCGTTGCACGCAACATGTGGCGCGAGCTCTTTTCAACACTGCACGAGCGCGATATTCCTATCGACAGCATCACCAACGGGGTTCATCTTCAGAGCTGGCTGAGTTTGCAGATGACTGAACTCTTCGACCGCTATATCGGCCCCGACTATCTACATAAAGCGGAAGATAAAAAGGTTTGGGAGAAGGTCAAATCTATTCCCGACAGCGAAATCTGGAATTCACACAGGCGACGAAAGGAACAAGTCGCGTCATTCGTGCGTCGTCGGGTCACGACAATGATGAAAGGAAGAGGATATTGCGGCGATAAGATAAAGGATGTCGAGCAGGTTTTGAATCCCGATTATCTCACGATCGGATTTGCACGGCGTTTTGCAAGTTACAAGAGGGCTGATCTAATCCTGAGCGACCCTGAGAGACTCGCTGCCATTCTGACAAACAAGGAGAAACCTGTTCAGATCATCTTTGCAGGCAAGGCCCACCCTGCCGATGGCAACGGCAAGGAGATAATTAAGAAGATCGTAAATTTCATAAATACATATCCTGTAGAGAACCACGTCGTATTCATTGAGGATTACGACATGAATATCTCTCGCCACCTCGTTCAGGGAGTCGATCTTTGGCTCAACACACCGGTAAAACCGATGGAAGCCAGCGGCACATCAGGCATCAAGGCCGGCATCAACGGGGTTTTGAATTTCAGCGTCCTCGATGGATGGTGGCCCGAGGCCTATAATGGTGAAAACGGCTGGGCAATTGCCATCGATACGAATGGACATGGTGAAATCGCCCTGTCAAACAAGGCAGAAGCCAATCTGCTCTATGAGCTGCTTGAAAACGAGATAACCCAAGCCTATTATGACCGCACAGAGAACGATATTCCCATGAAGTGGGTCTCTATGATGAAAAACTCAATCGCGACAGTGAGCAGCGAATTTAATATGCACAGAACTGTGCGGGATTATTTCAATAAATTTTATCTTCCGCAGGCACAAGCCTATCAAAGCATGATGGAGAACCATGCGGCTCCACTCAAAAATGCTATAAAACAGAAAAAACACATTGATGCCGTATGGCCTCAAATCTACATCAAGGATTATTTTACAAACATCCATGGCAAGATGCCTGTTTCGGGGCAGGAAGTTGATATCGATTGTTATGTATATTTGGATAACATCGATGAAAACCTAATCGAAATACTGGCTTTTTATTGTTCAGATGAGAATACCGAGATTTGCAAAAAGATCCCACTCAAATTTGTGGAAAAATATCAGGACAAAGTAGCAAAATTCTATGGCAAGCTTGAGTTAGAGGGGATCGGCCAGCAACAGCTCTCAGTCTGCATGGTCCCATCAGACGAAAATTTCAGAACAATCTATCCGGAATATGCCAAGTGGAAAGAGTAACGACGTGAAACGTCTGTCGAATTTATGAACATATTACGATTATAAAATGTAAGGGCGGGTTTGAAACCCGCCCCTACAATAATTAAGATATACAAACGACTTCGGCAACAGGCTCCTTCGCAGGGATGACACGAAGAACAAAAATACAATTTCCCCGCGCTTCACGCTTCACGGCTTTAAATGTTTTCCAATCCTCTCTGCAACGTGTTCCCAATCAAGCGCTTTGCTCAGCTCCTTTGAGAGTTTGAAGCGTTTCTTTCTATCTTTGTTGTCGTTTGGCAGGAGATCGAAAAGCCTCTTGGCGCTATTTTCACAGATCTGAGTTTCTATGGAATCCCTCTCCTCTTTAGTCGCATTTATAAAATCATCTTTAGATTTGAACCTCTTTTTGAAGGATTTGGGAACATCTGCAAAATTTATCACAAGATATTCATCTTTGGGCATGGTCTTTTGTAATATAGAAGCGCAACCGCAAGCTGCGCTTAGAACAGGAATCCCACCATATGGCAGCGTCTCTAACTGCGCGATGCCAAATGGCTCGTAAATCGACATCCCAAACTCGACATCGCTGGCGAGCCTCAAAGAGAGTATCGAGGCCTTTTTTGGCACCCTCTTTCCTGTCCTTGCATGGTCGAAACCAAACTGGTTGATGAAGATTCCTTTGATAGCCTTGGACTTCGCGTTGAAAATCTCAAGGTAGCGGTAGATATCGACCTCCTGAGAGATGAGATCGGGCCAGCCCTCCTTATGAACTACCGGCCAACCATATTCGGACTCCATGTTTTCGATATCGGTAGCATTCCTGCCGTTGCCAACAAGGGTTGAGAGCAATACAAAAAAACCCTTCTTGTTTTTTCTTCTGAAGAATTCATCGAGATGGTACAGCAGGCGTATGTCGCGCCACAAGGCTTTGCTGACCACCAGCCTTGTCACATGTGTAAATACATGGTCGGGAACAAAGCCAAACAAATCCTTGCAGTATTCGCCGATTATTTTGATGCTCGATTTTTTATCCCTGAAAGAAACATTCTCTCTTGGAATGCCGTTGAAGACAGTTTTGATCTTTTTCTTATCAGCATCCGGGCAGAGATAGAGGAATTCATCCTTCACTATATCGCTGACGGCAAAGACGAAATCGAGTTCTGACGCTAGTTTGACAAGCTCATTCCTTGAGTAATTCGAAAATGAACCGAACTCCTCCTCAAGGGAGATCCCTGATTTAGCATCCTTGTTCAATATGTTGTAAAAGGTAAAATCATGTCCCGGATGATTCTCAACCACAACGCGGGCTGTCGAAACTTCGTGGGCATAGAAGATCGTCTTGTCATCCTTGCCTCTTCCTTCGATCTTATCGATTTGAAAAGCGAGTGCTGAGGGCATTCCCATATACTCATGGGAGAATAGAGCGGCCTTTTCGTTTTTGCCGTATAGCGCTTCATAGATATCCCGAAGCACTACACCGATTCTCAGGTACTGCTCGTAATCATTATCGTTCTGATAGAGATTGGATTCTATTTTAAAGTGCTCCCACAATTGATATTTAAATCTGTTCACAACATCGGGATACATATCCCAAATATCTACGGCAACGATATCGACCGTCTCGTATTTCCGTTTGCTATTCTCCTTATAGAACCTCTTTTTCCCATAGACGATATGAACACCATACTTTTTCTCGATATTCGAAAAGGTCTCTCCCCACATCCCCTTATCAAACTGATCGAGAGAGGAATAGAGAACATCGGAATCCTTTCCCAGTTTGAGAGAGAGCCCTGTATCCCTGTTAAACAAAGGGCTGTAGAGTAGCGTCCTTGGAAAAATTGTTTTGTATTTCTTCGCAACTATAAGACCATGAAGGACACTACCTATCCCGCCGATCTTGTTAGTCGCTTCGTGTGAAACATGAATAGCTATTGTCATTTTATCCCCCTGTATTGCTTTTGTAGGGGCGAACCCATGTGTTCGCCCGCATTCCTACGGGCAGACACATGGGTCTGCCCCTACAAAAAAATAACACATTATCAAAGTACCG
>JBDRGF010000043.1:0-4637 GCA_043818055.1 Pseudomonadota bacterium
ACAAGGTCTGGAGAGGAGATGTAGTCTCCTTTTCTTCCAGACACAGCAACATTGAAAGAGAAGAAATAATTAAGATCGTCGAGAGATTCAATAGATAATCTGGCACAATCCTTGCTTACCTTTTCCCAACACCGGGTGTTGAAATTTGGTCAACAAAACACCTGAGTGATATAGACTTTGCCATCGCTGGAAATAGCGATGCCCATTCCAGCGAGGGTATAATCGTGCTGGAGGATATTTTTACGATGTCCCGGGCTCTTCATCCAACCTGCAATCGAGGTACGGGCAATGGAATCCATTGAGTTCCGCTTGTAGGTGACTCCCGTCTGAACGTCATTAATGTATTTATAACTTGCTGAGGCATATAGATTATTCTGCGATATATTTTCACCCAACCCGATGCGCCAGCCGCGGGAAAGCCTCTTGCGACAAGTATATCCGGCTCGTTTACCACGATCGGTCGGATTTTCGCCACGCGAGTTATAATGACTAAAAAAACTGTTCAGGGCCATGTCTCTGCTATGTCCACGGGCGATCAAACGCAAACGCTGGTCGAAGCGCAACGGTTTCAAGTGATGTTTCACGCGCACCTGATTGATCCCACGGTGGATAAGCATTTCCAGTGCTGCGATGCGGATGGCCAGCCTCACCTCTTTTAGCACATGAATAGTTAACTTAGGTTTTTTTGATATAGGTTTTGCGACCTGTTTCACCGGCAGCTTGACCTCCTGCAGTTGGACGACGCTGATCTCGATGCGTCGGTTTAGCCAGCGATTTTTTGAGCTTGTATTGGGATGAAGTGGCTGATTCAAGCCATTTCCACTTATTCTTATTCGTTCTTCATTCACCTTCAACAGTCGTTTTAGATATTTCCTTATGTTTTCGGCGCGCATAACTGTCAAGAAGAGGGCTTCGCCTCTCTTCATCTTGTTATCATGATGAACGCTGACGAGGATAAAGGATCCTTTGGTTGTAAGATGCCTTGCGAGTTCCGGCTTAAGCTCTCTCAACGCCCTTTTGAGCATCCATGAGACTTTTACACCGCGCCGACCCATCAAATCCGCAGGGAAAGTTTTTTTAAATACTGTGCGCTCCTGCACTTTGGAGTTTTCGATCACAGCTTTAGCTATCCAGAACCTTCCAACTTGTGGCTTCTTACCTGTGACAGCCAAATTCGGCGTTGTGACATATGCTCTTTTCTTAAGCTGTAAATTACAGATTGGTTTTCCACTCTTCATCTGAAATAAAGATGAAACGATCTTGTTGGGTATTGTGGACATATGTTTCCTCTTTTTTGAATGTTGACAATTTCCATGAAGCCATCGGCTTATTTGCAAATTTGTAGCTGTTTATAGGAGAATCACCTGCGCATTGTCAATTCAATTTCAGCAGGATGTATGCAGTAGAAACTATTTTAACGCAAATAATAAGAACGATTAACTGCCATTTTGAAAAACCAAAATATCACCCGGCTGGCATTCTAAATATTTGCAGATCGCTTCAAGGGTGGAAAATCTGATGGCCTTAGCCTTGCCCGTCTTTAGGATGGAGAGATTCTGGGCTGTGATGCCTACCGCCTCTGCTAATTCTTTGGAGGAAACTTTTCTCCTTGCGAGCATCACATCGAGATTAATTATAATAGGCATAAATCCTCCACAGTATTATACAATTAAAGCCTGTTCTTCATTCAACTTGCGAGCTTCATCCATAATCCATGAAACGAGTATTATCACAAAGGCGATGACAAATAATACAATTTCAACATGTGAGATGGTGATGCGAAGCAATCTCTCCCCCACAGGATTGTTCATGGTCAACACAAGGCTCATCAATCCATCATACACGGGAAAAAGAACTTGTCCTATAAGCAGAGTTATTCCAATCTGACGTACGCGACGAACATTTTCGGAGGTAAAGATAAGACCCTGAAAATAGAGGTCGAAGAGCTTGACCAGAAAGTAGAGCATGATCATGTTTATCCCACTCGGAATCATATCGACCAAAAATGCCAGCATCCTTGTCAATGGTGTTAATGGAGCCAGAATGGGGATACCCATGAGAATCGTCGGCGGTGGAACATATTGCAATATCATATCTCCAAACGGCGTCTTATAAACGATCCACAAAAAAAGATTTTTAAGCGGTATGAAGACCATCGCTGCAATGAATAGTCTTTTGAAGAACAAACTCCTCTTTTGAATCTTATCCATACTAACCTCCCTGTTTTTTATGATGGGAGAATAGTATATTATTATCGTTTGTCAATGATTATTTATTATATATCGATTATTAATTGTTGTTTTACATAGAAGAAGGTCAGTTACGAATGGATGCTGTTTTTCTAATTGCAAGGGGCAACTTTGAGTTCTGCTGTGCCGATAATATGTGAAAGGGGAAATTAAGGAGAAAATATGGGAAACAAGGTTGCAAGAGGAGAGATGAGCTGTACCGACAAAGTCACTTCTGACATAGATGGAAAAAAAGAATCGGTGGAGAAAAATGTTACATGTTCCGAGATGAAATGGGACTCCACTTCTTGATTACAGCGCAAAAAAATCATAAAAAAACCCCACATCGATTTGATGCGGGGTTTTTAACATCTACAAGACTAATTATTGACAGACTGTGCCAATGTTCTGAACGAGGTATTTCAACGCCTTTTCCTGATCGGAGCCGGTCGATGCTCCTTCTATATGATATGAGGTGTAAAAAACACATCCGCTCGAACTCTGTTTCCATCCTACTGTAATAGGTGCACTTGCAGGACCTCCGAGGCTTGAAACATCGCCGCTGATATATGTCGTAACATTAGAAGCGACACTCGCGATCGACTTCCATGAAGGTAAATCAAACTGAATAGACAAGGTTGCGGCACCTAAGAAGGTCGCCAAAGAAGCATAATCGACATTCGCCGTTACAGTGCCCGTGGTAGTGGAGGAAGGGTCAAATGTGACAACTCCGGGAAATGCTGCTGTAAGACCCGGGTCCGAGAGATCAGAGAAATATAGATTTCCCCCTTGAACTACATATTCCTGAAGGACTGTGGCATATGCAGACATGTCGGTGGCACAGTTGATGAAGATCGATGTATAGGTTGTGAGATTGTCAACCGAGGCAAATGTAGTTGCTATGTCCGCCATAGCAAGCACAAATAAATTTGCGGTTTCACAATCTGTGCTGCCAGTCATATTTGCCGGATCAGTCGCATCTCCTGTCAGGGTACATCCTTTGAGCTGCGACAACAAGAGCTGAACACCGTCAAAATCACCGATAACTGCCAACCACTTTGTTGTGCTCCCGGAAGAGGATAAGGTACTTATATAAGCAGTTTTTAACTCCCAACTGGTTTTACATCTTGAAATAAGTATCTATACTTTGTATGATCACACTAACACATGAAAAATATTACAGAAAAATGGATGTCTCTGGCAAAATATGATCTGGAAAGCGCTGAGGTAATGCTCAAAGCTGAAAAATATCTTTACGTTGCTTTTATGTGTCAGCAATCAGTTGAAAAACATTTGAAAGCCTATTTGACAGAGTCTCATTCCTCTCCCCCACCATATACTCATAATCTGAATGTATTAGCTGAGCTAACTAAAATAGATTTTGCTGAGAGTGAACTGGAACTTCTGTCATTACTTACACGTTACTATATCAATGCAAGGTATCCAGGTGTTAAAGAGAAATTATCAAAAACAATCAATAAATCTATTGCGACTAACTTATTCAATAACGCAAAGGAAATTATAAGATGTTTAAAAAAAGAATTAAAGATGTTAACCCGATAGTCAAAAAATTCATTAAGGAACTGGAGAAAGAGATCAGAGTTGAAAAGATAATTCTCTATGGTTCTTACGCACGTGGTGAAGCTCGCGACTATAGTGATATCGACCTTCTGGTCATATCCCCTGATTTTGAGGGTGGAACATTAAAGGATTATAAAATATTAGACCGGGCGGCCAGACGAGTCACACCTCTTATCGAAGCCATCGCCTACACCCCCGCTGATTTTGAAAATTTTGAAAAAGGGGATTTCATTCACGAAATAAGGACCTCCGGCAAGATCGTTTACAAGCGGGCAGCATAATCAACATCTGGCACAACCCTTGCTTACTTTTTCCCAACATTCGGTGTTGAATTTGGTTGGTTATCCATTCAATTTTTATCGTATTTTGAAACTAGATTCGCTTCGCTCTTCGACACTTCTGCATTAGATAAACCATACTGGCGGTTGGTCGGCCCTAAAGGGCATCCGTATCCGTAATCGCAGCGTCTATTTCATAGCCGCTGCTCAACGGCTACGTATCGAACATAGAGCCCTTCGGGCTCTTTCCGAGTCCTGCCCTGGGCACACAAAAAAACGGGAGGCTTTTAGCCTCTAACTTTTACCGTGCTTTGTCACTAATGGCGGGGCGTCGGCGAAAAAATCTTCGCCGACACTTCTACATTATATTGTTCACTTCGTGAACAACTGGCGGTTGGTCGTCGGAAATAGCCGCCTTTGGCGGCTCTCCTCGTCCCGCCCTGGGCACACAAAAAAACGGGAGGCGTTTAGCCTCCCGTTTTTTTTTGTGCCCAGGGCGGGACTCGGGCCCGCAGGGGGTTCCCCACACGCCCCACAAACGTGCGGGTCT
>JBDRGF010000044.1:0-5322 GCA_043818055.1 Pseudomonadota bacterium
AAGAGGGTCTGAGCATGGGGGGGAGATATATGAGGGCAACCACGGGGGGGGTTGCCCCTACATTTTAGTTCGGCAGCGGGCTTCTCCGCGGGGAGGTCAAACGCGATCACATGGCATCGATTATTTCAATGCGTTTTTAGAGGATTTTAGCGAGATTTTAATCCGAGTTTTTTTCGAAGTTCTGGGATATCGGGGAGAAGTATATTATCTATGATGTCCTTTTCTGAATTGAATTCGAGCAGCAGTGCCTCAAGACGCTCCCTTCCCTCCTCTGTTTTGGAAGCCTGCCGCGGCGTTTTATTGTTCAGTGCGGGGAGCTTTTTATCCAGCCAGCTTTCCCAGTTTTTTTTCACCATGTTCTTCAAATATTCCGGCATCTCTGGAAGATTACTATAATCAACATCATCTTTAGGTTTGATTTTAGATTTTTTTGTTTTTGAATTTCTTTTGTGTTCCTTCATCATATCTTCGACGGTTTTCACATCGACCTTTTTCAAAATAGCATCTTTTCCCATCCTTTTTTTGACCTCGGATTGAATCTTCCTGGCACGTTTTTCAGAATTTACATTGATTTTTAATACCTTCCCGTCGATTTCCAGTATCCCCAGTGTCGTATTATCCCATTCGGCATGCATCTTGTTACCATGTTTTGACCACGTGAATTTAACCATAGTTAAATTGCCGGTTTTATCATGAGTTTCATCATCCGGTGACATATCATCAAGTATTAGCGATTTTAACCTGTCATATGCCTTTTGAGGGCTACAAATAAGTTCGTATTCCAGGTTATGAATTACCATCGGATCTCCATCCGTGTTTCTCAATTCAGGAAGTTTTGGATTAAATGCTGAATCTATATAGTTAAAATAGGTTTCCCTAAGCTCAGACTCTATATCACACAATAGTTCAGAATTGAGTTCTCCACATGATTTCTGAAGGTCTTTTTTTAAATCCAGCAAATCCAGATGAAATCTTGGAGGAATCGGGAATGAGGCACATCCCAGCATAATCGAGACATCGTTGATAGTAATAATACGTGCAAATAATATATAACCAATCTTAACAATTGAAGAGGCACTCTTTTCAAGAACGGTTATATCTCTCTTCAAAAATAAATCTCTGAAGGTTATACTTTCGCCGGGTTTGACATCTGTTATTGCATAAAATGTAAATGGCTCCCGGCAAGATGTCTGGATAAATTCTCTCTGATATTTATCAAAGTTATACGATTTTTCTGTCATATAATTAATAGCGATGGGAAAATCAGAGTAACCGTCATTTTCTTCATTATCGTCGAATGGCAGCCAGTTAAAAACAAACCAGGGGATAAAAACCCCCTCTAATTCATGCTGTTTTTCTATAGCTATATCACTATCAAGGGCAAATTCTTCCCAGGCATCTATAATGCAATTTTCTCCATAACGCCGCTTTGCATAATGAAGGCAGCTATCGACAATTTCCCCCTCAGCCCTTCTTAGCCTGCGCCATTCCAGATTAACAGGATTTGATATTTCGGCTTTGGCCAAACAACAATGCTTATACTTGCGACCGCTGCCACATGAACACGGATCATTTCTTCCAATGTTTTTCATGAACTGATTTAAATCAACTTAATAAAATTTCTGCAAGATATTTTCTTGCAAAATTAGAGGGCACTGTACACATTCGCCCCCCCCTTCTGCCCTTTGCCCCGTCATGCGACAGGGCAAGGGCATCTTCCCCCGCAAAGGGGGGCAGAGCATGGAGGGGAATATGAGAGGGCAACCACTGGGGGTTGCCCCTACAAAAACAAAACGGGCGGGTTTCAAACCCACCCCTACACATAAAAAAAGCGCTCTCCGAAGAGAGCGCTTTTTAATAATCATTTAAAGCTTAAACTACTTAACCCAATCTTTAAGATACTTGCCGGATTTGAACTTCGGCACGTTTCTGGCTTTAATCTTCATCGTTGCGCCAGTCTGTGGGTTTCTGCCGTTGCGGGCTTTGCGATGGCTTACATAGAATGTTCCAAAACCGGTCAAGCTGATCTTGTCTTTGCGCTTTAAACATTTGCCGATATTGTCAAATGTTGAGTCGAGCGCTTCTCTTGCCAATGTCTTGGGAATGTCGCAATCCTTCGCAATGTAATTTACCAATTCTTCTTTTGTCATTTCATGCCCCCTTCTTTAAGGTTATTAAGTTTAGGCCCCCCAAACCATTATTGTGAAGCCTTTTGCCGTTAAGCTTTTTGCAATTTAATGAATCAGCGCGAATTTGTCAAACAATAAAATTAAATTAATACGAAAAAATGCTCTGCCAGAGCCAATCGTAACTTCATGGCTACATTTTCCCTAGCTGCACGGCGCGCTGCGAAGCAGCAAAGACGGCCTTTTTAAGGATTTTCTGGAAGTTATTATCGTTTAGCACCTTAAAGGCTGCAACAGTCGTTCCCCCCTTAGACGCGACCTTCTTCCAGAGCTCCTTTGGTGCTTCACCTGTCTGAACTATCATCCGGGCTGCGCCAATTATTGAATGTGATATAAGCTCTTTGGCAAGCTGCTCCGGGAGCCCAAGGCTCTTTCCCGCTTCAGTCAAGGTGTTGACGATATCATAGATATAAGCAGGGCCGGTGCCGGAGAGCGCTGTGATCGGATCCATATCCTTCTCCTTGTCGATCCGCCATGTGAGGCCTACCGCGCCGAATATCTCCTCGGCAAGCTGGATCTCCTTTTCAGTGACCGATGGAGCTGAATAGATAGCGCTCACGCCGGAGTCGATCAACGCCGGAGTGTTGGGCATCACCCTTATGAGTTTGACATCCCTGGACAGATGGCCCTTTAGCTTCTTCACCGTGACACCAGCAGCAATCGATATGATGACCTGATGATTCTTTCGTAAAAATGGTTTGATCTCTTTGCACAGATTCTCGATGTCCTGCGGCTTCACGGCTAATATGAGGATGTCCGCGATCTCGGCGACTGTAGGATTGAAATTAGAAATCCTTATTCCATATCTCGCCTTGAGGTTTCTCAGCTTCGTCGAATTTCTGTTGGAGGCTATTATGCGTGAGGCGTTTGTCTGTTCGGATCTCAACATGCCTCGTATGAGCGCCTCACCCATGTTGCCGGCACCTATGACACCTACCGTATATTTTCTTAACATTACTACCTCCGCCTCTCGACTACTATAGCTCCCGTCCCTATCGG
Organism: Pseudomonadota bacterium; assembly: GCA_043818055.1. Lineage (GTDB taxonomy): Bacteria > UBA10199 > UBA10199 > 2-02-FULL-44-16 > JBDRGF01 > JBDRGF01. The sequence continues at coordinate 3,186 of JBDRGF010000044.1, forward strand.
CTTTCCAGCCTCGTCCTTTGTCACCCATCCGGTTATTGAGATCGGGATGATCGTCCCATCCTTCTTTGTATACTCCTTATCGAACTGGACGATCGAAGTATTGAGAGCCTCGTTCACATAATCAGCTTCGATCCTATGCCACTTCTCCGGCGTCATATCCTTGTAGTTGAGTTTGTTGAGTTCCTCTGTGGAATAGCCGAGCATCTGCTGGAAGGCCGGATTCGCGCTCAGGATCACGCCATCCATGTCGGTCGTGACAAGCGCGACAGGCATGCTCTCCAGAAGGAGTTCAGACTTGCTCTTCTGATGACATGAAGTCAAAAAGAGCATCGATACTGCTACTGCCAATACAACAATTCTTTTCATAGTGTCTCCTTATAATGTAGGGGTGAGTTTCAAACCCACCCGAAACAGATTCAAGGGCAGGTTTGAAACCTGCCCCTACAAAATCACTTCCCAAATAATCCCTCGATCTTACTCTTTATATCAGTTTTTGGAAGGGAATTTTTGATTAAATCTCCAGTTTTGTTGACTAGAAATTCCTCAGCCATCCTTGTAAAAATTGAAGAGAGATATCCATCATCAACCTTGGGCTCCGGCTTGGGGAGCGTTCCTGCGATCTTAAATGGAATCGGCATCTCTCCCGCCTCGTTGAGCATGATCGATTGTGAGGTCTTTCCTTTGAACAGCTTTGAGGTGATTGCACTTCCCAAAAGGAATGTCCCATCATACCTGAGTGTTTCATCCTGTAAAATATAGCCAGAAAGGATTATCCGGTATTTCTGATGTCGCCATCTGACACTTGGCGTTGATACAATCCCGTTGCTCAAACTGAATGTAGCATCGAAGTCCTCGCATGAGGCATCAAGCCCGCGCAGCTCGTTCAACGTCGCTGGGTTCAGGCCGATACCGAGCTTCGCAGGTATATCCCAGACCTTATCGCCAAAGATCTCCTTGCCTAATCTCAACGAGTAGATCTCCCCCTTATCGAGGTGCATGCTTCCCTGTCCCCTCATCCCCTTTCTTGGGTCAAAGGCGCTCGCCCCAGAGCCTCCGATGTTGAGATTGAGGCTGCCTATTCCCTTCATAAAATCCTTCGTTGCGGGAAAGATCGAAAGATCTATCGCTGTGATATCTGATTCGAGATTATATTTCTGCGATTCACCGAGGTTAAATTTTCCTTTGGCGTTCAATTTGCCATTATAGAGCATCGCCGAGAGTGAACCTATATTGAGTTGACTATCTTTATAACTGAAAATCATATTTAGATCGTTGATCAGATAGGTATCAAACTTAAGTGTCACAGAGTTCAAAGCACCGGAGATAGAGACCGGATTGATATTCGTATCCATGAAAGTGAGAGTTCCACTGAGCTGCAAATTTTGTTCAGGGCTATTCATGAGGGCTGCTGCAATTTTCAAATGAGACTGGGCACCTTTGAGCGTATATTTCACATCGGTCAGTTTGAATTCGATCTTTGAAATAATAGTCGGCACAGAATCAGGGTTCTCAATATTCACAACCCCATCATCAATTTCAAAATTCTGTATCGATATCTTCCACGGTTTTGAAGGAGATTCTTCGCCAGCTGCATAAGCCGATGGAAGAATTCCAATCTCATTTTGTCCTTCCACTTTGCCCTTCCCCCAATGACAATTTCCTCTCTGCCCTTCCCCCTCTGACGGGGGAAGGTGGCCCCAATGACAGCTTCCTTTCTGCCCTTCCCCCTCTGACGGGGGAAGGTGCCCGTAGGGCGGATGGGGGTGAGTGTTTTTGGCCGGATGGGGGTGAAGAAGTTGATCAATATTCGATTTCCCCTTTGCCTCATTTCTTAAGTAAATCTCAGGCGCATCGAGTTCAAAGGATATCGCGAGCGTCCGGGCGAAGAGCGGAAAGAGCGCAACGCTCCCCGCTACCCTTTTCGCCTTGACGATCGGCTGATCTTTAAAAGCCCCCGAGCTGTTGGTCAGAGAAACATCCTGCAAAGTAAACCCGGGATGAGGAATCAACCTGATCTTCATACTCCCAATTGAAAGATTACCCGCTATCTCCCCCTCCACCCTTTTGATGATCAAATCCTTATAAGCATCTGCTGGAATTATGAATGGGGCCAAAAGGAGAAGGATAAAAAGAATAG
>JBDRGF010000045.1:0-6080 GCA_043818055.1 Pseudomonadota bacterium
ATTGTGCACCTTAAACTGCTGACTCATCTTGTAAACTGCATGGAAGGCCTTTTTCATCTTCTCATCGAGCCTCCAGTGCACCTCGGAGAGTTCCCAGTAGAAGTTGTAGTTATTCTGCACCATCTCGAAGTAGGAAACGGTTACGCCACCTGCGTTGCAGAGGAAATCCGGAATTACGAAAATATTTTTGTCATACAAAATCGCATCGGCCTCAATCGTCGTTGGCCCGTTTGCGAGTTCGGCTACGATCTTCGCTTTGATATTTGACGCATTCTTCCTGGTTATTACATTTTCGAGTGCAGCGGGAAAGAGCACATCGCAATCAAGCTCGAGGAGATCCTCGTTGGAAATTTTCTGGGCATCTTTAAAACCTTCCAGGCTCCCCTTTTCCTTTTTGTACTGCACCACCTCTTTCGGATCGATCCCCTTTGGATTGTAGATACCACCCTTTGAATCGGATACTGCTATGAGCTTATTTGTCTTCAGAATCTCTTCCATCAGAAGGGCCGCATACTGACCTGCGTTTCCAAAGCCCTGAATCGCGTAGGTGCAGCTTGCCGGATCCATTTTCAGGATGTTACAAGCCTCTCTGACACAATAGACACCGCCCCTTGCCGTCGCGTCATTTCTTCCCTGCGATCCGCCAAGCGGAATCGGTTTTCCCGTGATGACTCCAGGGACGTTATAACCCTTCTGCCAGTAATACTCATCCATCATCCACGCCATGATCTGCGGGGTTGTATATACATCCGGCGCCGGACAATCTTTCTCAGGGCCGATTATGCGCCCGACCTGCCTCACATACTGGCGGGATAGTCTCTCGAGCTCGCTCGCACTCATCTCCTTGGGATTGCATATGATTCCGCCCTTGCCTCCTCCCAAAGGGATGTCAACAACTGCGGTCTTCCACGTCATCCATGCGGCCAAAGCACGCACGGTATCGATCGTCTCATCGGGATGAAAACGAATTCCGCCCTTCGTCGGCCCCCTCGCGTCGTTGTATTGAACGCGAAATCCCTTGAATACCCTGATGCTGCCGTCATCCATGCGCACCGGCAGACTAACATGCATCTCCCTCATCGGCTCCCTGAGCGCGGCATGCGTTCCAGAATCGAGTCCTAAAATTTCAGCCGCCTCATCGAGCTGCGCCTGCGCCATCTTGAATGGATTATTTTCTGATATCATGAATTCCTCCTGTTTGATTTATAATCTCCCTGATACCCATCTGTCCAATAACACTGTGAAAAATTATGTCAATTGACAACAAGGAAAAGCAAAGGCGTATTTTGCATAAATGCTCTTGTTTCTTAGATGTTGGGTTTGATGATTTCAAGACAGGATCACATACGACATTTTTGAGCGCGAATTATTCGACTTTCAATTCCTTGATCTTTCTTGCGAGGGTATTTCTGCTGATACCCAGAAGGCGGGAGGCAAAAACCCTATTTCCTTTGGCGTGTTTCAGCGTCGTGCCGATCAGACCCTTTTCCACCTGACGGATGACCGTATCGTAAAGACCTTCGATCTCGGTTTTTCCGAGTTTCGTGAAAAAATGATCAAGCTTCGAGACGACGATATCCTCGAGCGACATCGACTCAAATTGTACGTTTGCATACGCCTCGTGATCAGATCTTTTCCTCAAGGGAAAATGTCCCGCTCGGATCTCATCGGCCTGGGCAGTGAGGGTTGCATAGAGAAGCACGCGTTTAAAATCATCCTCTTTTCCCGTCCAGTCCTGCCTGATAATCCAATCCTTCGCGCACTTTCCCAGCTGCTTTGTGCCGAGCTTATATTCCGTCGAGCAACGGTCGACGAAGGCCTGTGCCTTGTTGATTATTTCCTTCTTTTTTCCCCAGGGAAGTATTGCCATGGCGACTCTGATAGCTATTTCATGGGATGAATGCAAGGGCAAAGAATCAAAAACGCATGTGATATGTAGTTAAAAAACAAAATCATGATTGTTGATTTAGATAGATGTTACATGATACCAATCACTAAACACTATGAGATCAGGAAGAAATAAAAAACAATATTTGTTCATGTTCATTAAGATGGGGGTGAGCTTGGGGCTCATCACCTGGTTTGCTTTGAGGATCGAACTCAAGGCGGCGTGGGAAATCACTGCTTCCATTCCATTAGCCGCTATTATTATTATCTTTCTTATATCGATCGCCGGACAAGCTGTATGTGCCTACAAATGGCGGCTATTATCGAGCCACTTTGGTGTAAAAAAATCGACGTTGCATTATGTCAGGATGTATTTGATCGGCGCATTTTTGAACAACTTCCTTCCGACTACCGTAGGCGGAGATCTCGGCAGGGCAGGCATCATGGCCAGAGATGAAAATTTAAGCTATAATCAGGCCCTCTCTACTGTATTCGTTGAGCGGCTCACAGGGCTCTTCATCCTCATCCTCTCATCACTAATCGGAGGGGTATATTTTTATAACATCTCAGGCAATAAAACCGTCGCGCTCTGGTCTATAGGATGTTTTATAGGCATAGTGCTGCTCTCGGTTCCGCTTTTCTCCTCCTCCGCTGACAAGGCATTAAAATGGCTACCCGATTTCGTGCATAAGTTTTTCAGCTACACGCGCATTTTTAAGGAGAAGCGACCCCTCATACTCATTGCGATCCTTCTCTCCATTTTATTCTATTGTACAGAGTTCTTCATCCATTGGGGGATTTTGGCGCTGCTGGGGCAAAAAATAAATTTCATGTACATCGTGGCGCTGGTTCCCATCGTATATTTAGTCTCGATGCTACCCATCACGATCAACGGCATAGGAGTCCGGGAAAACGCTTATCTCTTCTTCTTCGGATTTATAGGACTCAATCCTGAGATCATATCATCTATGGCGTTGGTCATTCTCATACTTGTGCTGGCGCAGGGGCTGCTCGGAGGGCTTCTGCTTCTGGGCTATTCTGTCAAAACAGAGAGACTGAACGGGGGGAAGGATGAGAGCACTCTTTAACAATTTGGACTCGAGAAGAAATCTCCACTGGATAGCGATCCTGATACTCATCGCGATCATCATTCAGAGGGGATCAACCTTCTTTGTGGACTACTATGATGCTGATGTGCTGGCCGCAATCGTCCAGACCAACGAGTACCTTGCAGGAGGTATTCCCGGGGGCGATTTTCTTGAAAGCAAACTGCCGCTGTATCACTTCTTTTTCAAAGTCGCATATCTCATATCAGGCGAATATGGCTGGGTGATTGTGAGCGCTATTGTTTGCGCCATCATAGCGCTAACTTCATATTTCTTATATCTGATCGGAAAGATGCTTTTCGATAAAAGGGTCGGAATACTCACTGCCCTTTTTTACGGGGTGCTGACATCATCCTTCAACAGACACTTCATGGCGGCCAACGCCGAGGTGTTTTTTAGCCTGCCGATCGTGATCAGTTTCTATTTCTTATGCTGTTACGAATTCAAACAGAAGTACAAAATATTGAGCCTCATCCTCTCCCTCTTCTTTGTAGCGACTGCCTGCTCGATCAAGATGCATCCCTTTATCCTCTTTCCCTTTCTCATCTTCTATTTCGTAATTCAAAAACCGTTTACCGAAAGAGTCGTTTCAAAAAAATATATCAATCTGCTTTTGATAGCTGCATTGCTCGTCTCCGCATTTTTCATCCTTGATCTACTTTTTTTCAAAACAGCCATTCCTAGGATAAGAAATGTCTTCGACGACTTTTTACTCTACGCGACGACGAGGGAGTTTTCAGTCGGAAAGTTTTTTCTATACTTCGTCCACCGCGTTGGAACACTTACGATCAACCACCTCGTACTTTGGATTCCCCTGTTCGCATTCCTGATCCACACACCCCGCTTCATAAGGAACAGGGATAAAAAAGAGCTGATCGTTTTGACATTCTTTCTGTTCAACTTCATTGCAGTATTCTCAGGAGGGGTGAGATTTTATTACCACTATTTTATTCAGCCCTTTTCTGCTATTTGCATGATCGCAGCTTATCAGTGGATTAGATGGATAGATGCAAACCCGAATAGAGAGAGGGTCAAAAAAACATGCGTTTTTCTTTTTATGATACCTGTATGCATCTATCTCATCTGGAACTACTACGGGGCATACGTTCGCAACTTCAACCCCTCACTCTTCTACAACGAGCCGAAGATTGTAAAGTATTTCAGACTTGGATTCGTTTCGCAGACAAAGGATTACCTGCTACCCGATGAAAAGTATAAGGATGCCATCGACTGGCTAAACAAGCACAAAAAACCGGGACAAAAGCTCTTCGTCTGGGGAAACACGCCTGTGCTCAACTACTTCACAGGTTTAGGGCAGGGATCGTACTCGATGTGGCACGAGCAGGATGCGAAAAGCTACATCGATAACATAAGCTCAAGCGATTCCAAAGATGAACTCAAAGCCAAAAATTACCTCAACAATCTCCTAAACAATATAGCAGCAAAGAAGGCCGATTTCGTCGTCGATGCCACACGCGCCAACATCAACGAGTTCGACAGGGAGAGATACGGGCTAGAAAACTTCCCCGGCCTCAACCAACACATCAACGACAGCTACGACTCCAAAACCTCATTGGGCGACATGGATGTCTACTATAATGAGGGACCAGATCCGTTTTAATCTAAGGGCAATTAACAATATTCAATAAACAATTTCCAATTGTTGGAAATCTAGCATTGTTAATTGGATATTGGAAATTGTGAATTGCTTTACTTTATTCTCTAACAGTTCTCGTCTTTATTCTTATATTCTCCGGGTAGTTGAAGATATCGGTGTGAACGCCGTGAATGGATTTGACTGACTCCATCGTCTTCATCTCTGCTTCATACATGATTCTGACAAGATCCTTGAGCTCGGTCTTGGGAGACCAGTTCAAAACATTCTTTGCCTTGGATGGATCGCCCTGAAGAAAATTTACATCGAGCGGGCGCATGAGATCTTTATCTACTATCACATGTGCTTTCCAGTCGAGTCCGGCTAATCTAAACGCCTCCTCGACGAATTCCTGTACCGAGTGGCTCTTTCCCGTAGCCATTACAAAATCATCAGGCGTATCAGCCTGCAAAATTCTCCACATACCCTCGACATATTCCGGGGCATATCCCCAATCGCGCTTCGCCTCCAAATTTCCCAAGCGCAAATTCTTCTCAATGCCCATCTTTATCTTCACAACGGAATTGATGATCTTTCGCGTCACAAATTCGAGCCCTCTCAATGGTGATTCATGGTTGAAGAGAATTCCGTTGCTCGCGAAGATGCCGTATGCCTCACGATATATGCGCGTCATCTGGAAGGCGTAAAGCTTCGCAGCTGCGTAGGGAGAATTTGGAGTGAAGGGAGTCTTCTCAGTCTGTGGAACTTCGGTCAACGTGCCATATAATTCGGAGGTCGAGGCCTGGTAAAATTTTATATCCTTCTTATGCTGACGAATGACTTCGAGGAGCACCAGCACTCCCTTGGCATCTACTTCGAGCGTGGCACCGGGAAGGTCGAAGGATGCGCCAACATAGCTCTGTGCGGCCAGGTTATATATCTCATCCGGATCGCTTATGATCACCGCCTCCTGAATTGACTGCGGATCTGAGCTGTCACCTGGAATCAGAACTATCTTATCCAAAACGTTCAGATGTTGCAATCTCCAGAAATTAGGAGTCGATGATCTTCTGAATAATCCGAAGACATCGTAGTCCTTGCTTAAAAGAAATTGGGCGAGGTATGCACCATCCTGGCCGGTAACGCCTGTTATCAATGCTCGTTTTTTTGTCATAGCGTGTCCTTCAGATTATCCTCTTTGGGGAGGAGCCTATTACCGAACTAATTCCCCTCCTTGATAAGGAGGGGTTAGGGGAGGTAAGTATTTGATTTATCCACTTTCTCGACCCCCTCCACCTCCCCCTTATTAAGGGGGAGCGAATACGGAAAAACCTGCCCCTACAAATTCAAACAAATCTGTTATAGAGATCTATCATCTCCTTCGTCATTCTCTCCCATGAGTACCTCTTGGCCATTACTATCCCTTCCGAAATCAGCTCGTTTCGCAACGAATCATCATACAAAATTTTCGACATCTTATGCGCGAGCTCTTC
>JBDRGF010000046.1:0-8889 GCA_043818055.1 Pseudomonadota bacterium
TCCCCAGCCTGAACCGTATGCCGAATCGATGTTGTTCACGATAGGTGTCAGTCCACCAAATGTGCTCTTCAGTGGAATTAAGTCTTTCGTCTTTATCCCAGTATTTCCAGTAGCTCCGCATCCAAAGCAATTAGCTGTCCCGTAGCTGCCATCGTAGAAGTTTGTGATCTCAGCTGAATAGTCGTAGAGACCTGTTGTCACATATCTCCCTGCGTAATCCTGTGCAGCGAAGAGGGCATTGAGATATAGATCTTCATCCTTCGACTTGAAGCGGTAATCCTTAATTGCTCCTTCGAACTCCACCTTGAATCCGACTTGTTGTGGTAATATTTGATTTCTGTTTTCGCGTGATTTCTTAAAGGCCACACTCACCTGTGGTGCCACCGTATAGCTCTGATAGACAAACATGTTTGTTACGTTGTTCTGGTTGATTTTGTAGGATGGCAGGGCGTGTCTTTGAATCAAATCTCCGCTTGCTAGTTTTACCTCCGACGCGCCGCAGACTCCATCTCCTGTCCCTGTCTCCTCTGCCGTCTGATCTTCCACGGCTTCGGGGTTGATTGCCCCGGGTGCTGTGATCGTTGGATAGTTGATATCTCTGGGTGAGAAGTGATTCACTTCGTATTCGATCCATTCCCCCGTTGAATCTACAACTCCCATCCCCTCATGTTCCCAGCGGCCTGTCTCCTTGTTGAAATATCCCACTGGGATCGGTGTTCCGGGGGCAAAGCCGCGTTCATTTTTGAATTTTGTCTTTACGGGTTTGGTGAACTCGGCACCATCAGGTTCTAATTCCATAGCATATGTGAAAAAGCTCGTCTCTGGAAGATCGCCGGGCAATGTTTTGCCTGCCGGAAACCATGTCGTCCTGAAATTTTGCTCTGTTGTGACAGCACCCTCAGGGATATCCATCACCATATTTCCATTGGCGCTTGTGTGTATGCCACCTGAGCTTCCGATTGCGGTTGTTGCCGTGTCTAGTTGAACGAGATAGACCTTGCCGATCGTCGCTGTCCGATTGGCGTTTACACGAATTAATTTGTGGGCTGTTGTAAAACCGGAAATCGAAACATCGACCAGTATCTCTTCGCTGCCGTTCTTTGGTTCATATGGCAGGCCGAATCTTCCGTCGCTCTGGCTCTTCGCTATGATTGATTGCCCTCTGACTTGTAATGTGACCCCCTCTAAAGGCTTTCCATCGGCATCGAAGATCGTGCCTGTGATTGCGCCTTTAGTCGGGCTAAGCTCAAATCCCCATTCGGCAGTACTCTCCGCGACTTCTTCCGGAAGCGGCTGACCTTCATCCCCTCCACCCCCGCCGCCGCAGTACATGTTCCAACATAGAGCCGGCAGGAACAAAAAGACGGTTAAAAGAAAACGAACATATCCATTTTTAAACGGTGACTTCATAGGTTGCCTCCATTTGTGTCACAAATTTTCGTTATATTCTTTCACATTATCGTCTCTTAATTGGAAAGTTGCTAAAAATCTTTTTTAAAGTGAAAAAAAATTACAAATCGGGGAGAAGAGTCCTCAGATTGAATAATCAGAATATGCGACATGTAGGATATAGTGAAAGAAGAGCCCCCCAAACAAGCGGGGAATTAGCACTCTGAAATTTCTAAGTCAATTTTAAAGGGAATACTTTTAAAAATAGTGCTGCCGTCTGCTGTCCTTAAGGCGACCATAGCATACTGACCCTGAACTCGATGATCAGTGACAGTAATAGCATCGCCGTTTTTGGTGAATTCGAACGGCTTTAGATCGTAGCGATATAAAAATGAATCGAATTGAAGATTTCTTTCTGTTTTAGGCCTGTAAAACTCTACATATCTTGCGGTCGTATCTTTCAGCGTGCTCTTCGGTACTACAAACGTCTCTTTATCGGCTAAAGTTTTAATAAGGCCAATATCCGAGTTAGCCCCCTCTTCAAGCATAAAAGCATCAAGGGCTGTTATCCCATCACCATTATCAGAAAGAGATACTATGTTCGACAGAGAAAGATTTTTTACACTTGAATCAGCCCGAATGCCGTACATATGGTTTTTTGTAATGCTGATTTCTTTGAGCAGGATATTTTCACCTTGAACATCGATCCCGATGTCGAAGGCTTTTGCCACAACATCCTGAATAATAACATCTCTGCTTGACGGTTGAATATCGATTGCTATCGAAACTGCAGGAGGTGATGCTGGAACACCTGTCAGCGTTGAATTCGCTACCAGACACCCATTTGGACAATTGAGCTCGATTCCTTTTTTGGATTTATCGATCGTGATGTTGTGGAGGAGGAGGAAGGCATAATATTCGACATTAAGGCCTGCACTTTTATCCTCTTTTTTTTCTGAATCAAATTTCAGGCCGGATATGATCAACGGAAGTTTTTCGTTGCTTGCACCTTTAAGCTCAACCACTTCATTCAAAATTGTATCCGCCCCTGAACGTTCGTTGCTCATTATAAAACATAATTCATAATACTTACCACTATTGCTAAGATAGCTGGTTAAATTCCTAAAGGCATTTGTGACATATGATTTATCGTTACTATCAACATATATTGCCTTAGCGGGATTCTTACAGATCGTATTTAACTCGATTTCAATATCCGAATCTGGAATTTTGAATAAATCAGTTTTTTCCTGTGTTGGTATCGAACTTGGCAATTGAATTGCTGGTTCTGTGTAGAGTTGAGGTTTTTCGAACGATCCTAAAACCTGAGCAAAAGCAAGATTGCTCATAAGAATTACTGCCAAAAAAAATGTTACTTGTATTTTCTTCATGTGCCCCCGTCCGTTCTTATGCAAACACAAGGCCAATATTTTCTGCCGCAACATATCATTTTTCAGTTTATATATCAATGGGTTAGAATTATACTCCAAGAAACATGGGGTAAAATCTGCTCATTTTTGCGCAAAAACCGTCAAATTTTTATCTTTTAGAATGGAACAGTTGTTTTTTTTGATTTCATCTGTTAAGGATAACCGATCGAAAAATAAACCAAGGGGAGTTGAGGAGGAAGCTGTGAAAATAAAAAAATATCTGGTTATTGCATTTGCATTGTTCCTATCATCTTGCAGCGGCGGAGGTTCAAACACATCGCCAGATCCTAATGGCACCACGCCAGACACTACGAAGTGGGTGCAGGTTGTAGCGGGGGGACATACCTGTGCAATTACGGATGCTGGAGAGCTCTGGTGTTGGGGTGCAAATGACTATGGCCAAGTAGGAATCGGATCTAACACACAAAACTGTAATGATGATGTATGCAGATATCCAAATCAAGTCACAAGCAACACCTCTTCAAAATCAAGCACTACGAATAACGATGTAAAATGGGCATCAGTCTCTGTTGGAAATGAATATACCTGCGGCATCAAAACCGACGGAACTGTTTGGTGTTGGGGAAATAATAGGGGCGGTCAACTAGGTAACGGTAAATATGGTGAGGGAGAGAAAGAACTTTCTCCGATTCAAGTAGGTATAGATAACAATTGGAAATCAGTTGCTTGTGCTTACAACTCAACTTATGCAATCAAAACAGATGGATCTGTTTGGACTTGGGGAGGAAAAACATTTGCCCAGATCGGCAATGACACCGATTGGGTTGCTGTTTCTACTGGAAATGATGCAGTTTTTTCAAAAACAAATTTTACATTGTGGAGTGTATCAAGTGGGTCTAACTCTAATTGTGCTTTTTTAACACCCTGCCAGATTAATTCAAGTTCTGACTGGAGAATTAGCGCAACTTCTTTTACAAACAGATTTGCTATTAAATCCGATGGAACGCTTTGGGATCTCACTCCTAAACAAATTGGTGCCGATAATGATTGGGCATTAGTTCAAGGATATTGCAGTATCAAAACAGACGGAACATTGTGGTGCTGGGGAAACAATGATTATGGTCAATTCGGTAATGGTTCTACTTCAGATCAACAGGTTGACAATCCAGTGCAAGTTGGCACTGAAAATTCATGGGCATTTATTACAGGCGGAGCTTCTAATTGTGGTATCAAGACAGACGGAACACTCTGGTGCTGGGGATATAATTTTGGTGGGCAATTGGGAATAGGAACTGCAGGCATAGATTGCGACACAGATAGCACCGATTATACCTGTGCAGATGAACATTCTCCAAGACAAGTGAAAATTACAAGTACAAACTAATGGGCGGGTCAATTCCCCGCCCATTCCTAAAAGAATATTTCGACTTACAGACCAATTTTACTTCGCACACATCATTATATAGGATGCATTACATGGCCTGACTGCGCTTCCTTGCTGTGGAACTTTACTATAATCGCTAATCATTCCTGGCCCATAATATTGATCACCGTCACAGGTGGGGCCTCCCGGTCCATCATCGCTGTCATAAAGACAACGAATTAGGAAACCACCTCCGCTTTGTGTAGCTTTAACGCACATTCTATCTACACCTGCAACAGTTTCTGTTTGTTCTTTGAACGAAGCAACAACCTTACAATCAGAAGCAGTAAAGCCTGTTGGGGGATTTACAGTGGCATTATCTTGAGCATCCCCACTCTTCAATTCAATCACGCTCCCCCTCGGATGGCTGACATCGACGCCGTCAACAGTTGTGACATTTGTGATAGCATGACCGTTCATATTCAAATCCTGCTGCGGGCTGACGACACCTGCCTCGACTGCTGTCACTCTTGTGTCTAAAGAGCTGTCTGCTGTTGATCTTGCCATCGTCTCATTTGTTATCGCTGTTTGCAGCCCTGTATCCGCAGCTATCCTGTCATCTCGCTCCTGTTTAGTCTCAAGCCTTACCGTTGAAATCGCAGCATCCAGACTGTCCATGTTTCCCTGCAATGTATTCTGTCCCGCACCATAGGCTGGCGTTGGACGAATACCGATCATCGTTGCCTGCACCGGATCACGATAGAAACTCACCATGTCGCTTTGAAATACCAGTTCCGATTTATCCTTGCCCCCTGTGATTTCATCGATCAGCTCATCCTTCGCGTTGGCTGAAAGATGATCATACTCTACAGCCCCTTTTGCTATAGAGCTCGCCGTCACTCCGCCCTCCATAACTCCGATTGCATACTGTGAATAATATGAGAATGGAGCTGCACCGAATGGATCCGGCCCATAGGCTGGATATCCTACAAATTCCACCTCTAATCTAGGGTCGAGCGATGGTTTTAAAACATCAGCCGGGATTCCGTTCATCTTCGCACCTGTATCCAAAGATACTCCAGCTCCGATTGAAGCTACTGCCTTTCCATTTAAAATGTTCACTGCCTGCTTCTCAGAATATAAAAGCACATTGTTGATATCGTATATCCTGAAAATCACATCAATTGGTCCATCGTCGAGAAGATTTCCTCCCCCATCCGTGACATAAGCATTGAAGTAGATATACGGCGGTATTGTTTCAGCCGCATGGCCTACTGTTGTGATTAGCAGCATCATTGCTGCCATCAATGTTGTGATTGTTCTTTTCCTCATAAATTCCTCCAATCTTCGGTTATAAGTTATGTGTGATGGGTTTTCGGGTTTCGATCACCGATCACATCTTCTCATTTGTTTGCCAAAGTTTCCCCGGCTCCACCAAAACTTATCTCGGCCGGCTTTCTGTCGCCTTCTTCTACCAATCTTACTTTTGTCTCCGAACTATATCCCGTGACCGTGCTCTCTAATTTGAACGTATGCCATGTGTTCGAAAGCGCTGCGGGTTCGTATGAAAGCTCTCCCTTATCTGCGCTCAGTGAAAACAGGGCGGCGTTGTTTACGGGGTTTGTGAGGTTTGTTTCCACGCCATCGACTACATCCTTAATTATCACCTCATCCGATGGCTCGGAGATCACTTTTAAGTTGATGCGGCCATTTTCGATAATAGAATTCGGGATCATATTCGCTATGATCGGGACACGTTTGAGCGTTATGCTGGCATCGTTCATCTTCCCGCAGTGAACAGCAACGAGACTTTCCCCGCGTCTTACGATTCTATTGGAATTGTCTATTGCAAGAAGTTCAACGAGACGATCATCGCCGCATGGAATGTCACGGATTACTCCATCCTGCGTTCCAAACGGAAATACGGCTTCGATAGGCGCTTCAATTCCTTCACCCGTCACTATTATCTTAAACTCTTTGATATCTGTCGTAGGCTGGGCTTTGGTGTTCGTTACCTTCAGCGAGAGCCCGCCTCCTTCTCCACCAGTGCCGCTGCTTGTGCAACTGGAGATCAGTAGCAACAAGAGGATTGGAATTGTTTTCAAAGTTTTTATCATAATGGTTTTTCCTTTCGCCCTTCACCTTTTGCCTATTCTTCAAACACCCCCACATCCACTGTCCCTACAGATTGCGGACGGGATTTGTAGTTGTAATCCTTGAGCACCTGTCCTTCAGGTTCAGTGGCGGCATAAAATCCGTCGTTGATGCCGTCGTTAGCTGAGCCGTCTGAGACGAGGTGATAATTCGCATCTATCATAGTTGTAGGCGTGTCGTTTCTGCGGACTATATTTCCTGAAACTGTCGATTTGCCAAAGCTAAACACTGTCGTGGTATAGTTGCTCCCGTTGCAATTTCGTACCAGCATTGTTGCGCTTGAGGTCGGTGATTTCAAAAAGAGGTTGTTTTTAACGCTCTTTGTGGGCTCAGTGCCATAACAGCTCAGAGGATAGCTCATCCCTGTACTGCCGCCGGCGTCAACAAACAAAAACGTTGCCAATACGTTGTTCACAAGCACAGGGTCGGATGAATCGACGATCAGACCGTTTAGCACGCTGGTGCTTTTTGACGACTCGGCCTTCAGAGTATTATTTGCAATGATTAAATCCGTTTTGGATTTTGATATCTTAAGAGCAGTCTGCGAATACGCGCTGCCTGCATCTATTATATTGTTGGTGATCGTTGCCTTGGAAAGATTTGCAAGATACGCGCCCTGGCTGAATGTGCCGGCATCTGTCGTATGGCTGCCGCCTTCGAATTTGTTGGCTGAAAGTGTGAGCTCCATAGCTCCATCTGCCCAGAAGGCTGTGGTCTGCAATAGAGTTGGATTGCCTTTTATCGTGCAGTTCTTAAAAGTCTTTTTGCCTGTACCCTGCAGCGAGACAGTCTTTTGTCCATCGATTGAAGCTGTCGAGTTTGCTGTGTTTTCGATGTGGAAGCCGTCGAACAGGATATCGTCGAGCGAGCCGATAAGAAGTGTTATATCGGAATCGGTTCTCTTTAACGTGGTTTTATTAGTGCTGCGATATTCGCGCGCGGTGAAGTTCGAGTTAAATCCGCCGAACATTTTGACGCCAGCCTGCCATGTTATGCCGCTCATGTCGTAATCGCCTGTTGAGACTACGAGTGGGATGTTGTTTAGTTTTGCCTTCGCCAAACCTGCCGCGAAAGTTTTCAGCGGTGCATCTTTTGTGCCTCGTGCGCTGTCTGATCCACCCGCATCGACGAAGATGGCGAATTTCTCTTCCTGAATCATGTTGGTTGTAGCATCGAATGTCGCCCAGATTGCTGCACCGAGAGATTCGTCCTTATCATCGAGATCGCAGGTATCGACAACCTTGTCATCATCAACATCCGTTGTTGATTGGGGCAGCGGATTTGCAACGTATGGACAGTTGTCAGTGGAGTTCAATACGCCATCGTCATCTATATCATCATCGCAAACATCTCCCAAAAGATCTCCATCCACGTCTGACTGGAATGGGTTTGCTTTGAGAGGACAGTTATCAGTTGCAAGCACGCCATCGTTATCGGCATCTGGATCACATACATCGCCCATCTTATCGCCATCGACATCTTCCTGAAGTGGATTTGCGTTGATCGGGCAGTTGTCGAGGTTGTCATTTATAGTATCGGCATCGGAGTCTTTAGAGAGTGGGTTGTAACCCTTCGTCACCTCGTCGCCATCTCCCAGACCATCGCCATCTGTGTCGGCCTTCATGGGGTCTGTGCCTCGGTTTGTTTCATCCGTGTTCGTGAGTCCATCTCCGTCGGGGTCGTTCGAGCAAATATCTCCCACGCCATCCTTATCCTGATCGGCCTGATCGGAGTTTGCAGTTGAGGGACAATTGTCCTTGCCATCGTTCAGCCCGTCGCCGTCGCTGTCCGTATTTCTGGGGTCGGTATTCTGTAGTGTTTCAGCATCATTCTTCACGCCGTCGCCGTCGATATCGTCATCCTGATTGTCGCCGATGCCGTCGCCATCCATATCACCCCACTCTGTTGCGAGCATGGGAAAGAGATCGAAGCCATCCTGCACGCCATCGCCATCAGAATCGACCTTTGCAGGATCACAGCCATTTTCTATTTCGGAGATATTGAACATCTGGTCACCGTCGGCATCCATGTCATAGCTGTAAGTGCCAGCTGCGAGATCCTGACCCGCAACGTAAGGCACATATTGACCTGCGATCATGAGGTCGCCCGCTGCTATTGAACCCGCCTCCTTCGCTTGTGTTGTTGTGGTCGAAGCGCGATACCAGACTTCAATCTTCAAATAGAGATTGCTTTCGGGGAGATCGGCAGAGGGCTCGAACGAGAATGCATATTTGCCATCTCTATATTCACCTACGATTCTAGATGAAAGCTCCTGATCGTTAGCAGGATCGACTCCCTTGACCGCAGCACCGGCATTTGCAACCAGCTTTGCCGCAACTATCGCTTCACCACTAAGATCGGTGATCCGCTTTGGAAACTGCGGGTCGAGGTTTACATCCAGCTTGCCGCTTCCACCTCCGCCACAACCGAGAAGCGCCGTCAGCATAAAAGCGGTTATCAATATTCCTGTTAGACCTCTCATAAATACCTCCTGTTAAAAGCGCATGTGGCATGTAGCATACAGCATGTAGGAAAAAGCTCGATTGACGAGATCTTCTGCCTGTTGATATTCGCCCATCAGGGAGGCTGAGG
>JBDRGF010000047.1:0-2395 GCA_043818055.1 Pseudomonadota bacterium
GATGGCGGTGTCAGATTTTGGGGTTTCAGGAGAGACGCTATGGCAACAAAGGGTTTTCTCGATTTGGCAGATAGCCGAGGAATCGGCAGTATAGGGCGCAGATAATGAACACTACCCACAGGGCTGCTCCATAACGGAGGAGTGAGGTGCCGGTTTCCTGCGAAGAGGTGTTAGGATTCAGATCTTGCGTTTTTTTACCTGACACCTGAACACTGATTTGTTTGCGGCCGAAGGCCTGCATTGGGTATTTGCTTATCTAATCGGTCGTGACCTGAAGACTGTGGCGGCTTAATGTTAACCCGTACTCTGTGCTTCACTCTAAATACCGTCGCAACGATTTCACCCGATAGAGCCCTCCAGATAAGCCTTCGTGCTCTCGGTTCGTAAGAGAGGTCCGTATCGCCTACAAGACAATCCAAGAAGTCTTCAGCAAGAAAATCAGCAAGTGCTTTGGCCTGGAAAGCCGAACGCCTTACACCGCGGAGTTTCAGGACTTCATCTATTGAAAATGCTTCGAAAGCCTCTGACGTGTAATTTAGGACGAAAGCTGCTTCGCGCCAGGTGGAAAGCTTAATACATTGCGTGACAAGGTCCCGATCACTGTTCCAGTCTTTCTTTGCTTGAAATAGCAGAGACTTAATCTCAGTTCTATAACCACGCTGAAGCCTCAACTCGAATAATCCATCAGCTCCCAATATGCGTTCAGTGGCATTTATCCCGCGCCCCCTGAATTTGTAGTAGTCGATAGACCACGTCCAGTCTCCTGGAAGTTCGCTCTGTGTTTGAACAACTCGGACCTTCTTGTTTCCTATTTTAAGGCATGCCCCCAAGTGACCAGTCAAAACGTCCTCATCCTCGCTTGCCGACCAATAGCCGTCGATCGCCTTAGAAACAGCAGTTCGAATATGCTCAGCCATAGCACGACTTACTTCTTCTGGTATGTATAGTCGTCGTCTCATCGCTATTTTTCTCTTTTGTTATAAAGGTTTTTTAAACATAACCCACAAACCCCGCAGTTAGGGAGGAAGGGATTTGTAAGTTTCTGAAAATATTGTAAAAGCATAAGGAAACCGAAACCAAAACCCTGTAACCAAAGAAGGAGGTTTCCCTATGCTTGAAGAAAAGATTAATGGTTTTATTGCTTATTGTAAAGTAGCCGGGTTTAAAGAAAAATCTATCCAAACTTTATCATTAAGACTCAATGAATTCAATAAATTCCTGAAATCCAAAAGCTTTAAAAACATTTCCTCAATCACCTACGCCCATCTTTCGGCTTTCGTGGCCGATTATTCATTCCCATCCGTCCACATCAAAAAAGCACGAATCTGGACCCTGAGACAGTTTTTCCACTATCTGAAGCTAAAGGGCTATATTCAAGAGAATATCGCGACAGAGCTGCCTTACCCTAAAATTGAAAAGACCATACCCCATTTTCTCACCATTGAGGAATACAACCGTATCCTGCGTTATTGTTCAGCCCATTCCCATCATGTTCTGGGCCTTAGAAATTTGATTATCATCATGATGCTCGGTCTTTTGGGGCTTAGAACAGGAACCATCATTTCAATGAATATTCAAGATCTAGATATTGTATCCGGTCTCGCATGGGTCAAGGAAAAAGGGTTTATTCAGCGTACCATCGTTTTGCCAAAGGTGATATGTGTCACCTTGCAAAAATATTTTGACCTCCTCAGAAAACGGCAAGGGCCTCTATTTTTATCAAAACGAGGGAAACGTATCTCCACTCGAACCCTGCAGGATATCTTTCGCCGGGTTGCGGACGATTGCGGTATCGATAAGCATCTTCATGCTCATCTCTTCAGGCATACCGCCGCAACACATCTCAACCGCGTGGCCGGCACTACCATCACTCAGCATGTCCTCGGTCACAGTCATAGAAAAAATACCAATAAGTACACCCATCTCAACCCCGATCATTATGCTTCATATATGAAAAAACATCCCTTCATGAGCTTATAAGGAGGATTACCATGCTCGCACTCATTGACGCCTTTCATAAGGAATTGTCCGATATCAGAGAACTTTCAGACAGCACGGTGGAAAATTATACCTATACTATCGTCGATTATTTTAACTTTGCCAAAAATATCCTGAAAATCGATCCCCTTTACAGCCAGGGCCATCATATCTTGCAATGGATGACCGAGGTTAAAAAAAACGGCCTTGGCAACAGCCGATTGAAAAATCATCGGGTAGCACTTAAAACCTTCTTCTCGCTTTTGATAAAGCTCCAAATTGTCAAAAAAAATCCCGCCGAGGCCCTGCCTCAGATTAGAAAAATTCCTTCCGACCGCAATAACCCCGTGCCCAAAAAAGTAGCCTATAAACTTCTACGCTCTATCGATCAGTCCACCTGGCATGGTCAAAGAAATTT
>JBDRGF010000048.1:0-8674 GCA_043818055.1 Pseudomonadota bacterium
GAGGCGATCCCGTCCCAATGACGCTCTATCATTTCTGCAAATTTCCGGTATGGCGTGAGGCGCTGCCACTTGAGTCCCTCTTTCCACCTCTCGAAAAATGCTCTGGCCCATCCCTCTGTACGATAGCTCCACAACTGACCAAAGCTCTTCCACATCTTTGTTCATCATTGACCGGCAGAGCTTCCCCACCTGAAGCGCAAATCGCTGGGTGTAATGTGGATTCTTTGCCAACCAGTCTAATCGCTCCACATACACCGCCTTGCATTTTGGACAATAAATGCGCCATCGCTCATATCGTAAATAGATACGTCGCCCTCCCGCATCGACATCCCGAACATGTTTTGTCTCCCTGTCATAACGCCCTTTAACTCGCATCCCGCAACTTGAACACTCCGCACTACTTTTTTTCGGCGTTGCAGAACAACGATCCTCGCCTGAGGATCCCTGAATGTTCCTTCTAGTTGTGATGATGCTTTAAAACCAGGACAGGAATACAACGAACTAAGCGTCTTGTCTCTTTTCATCCTAAATATCTACATCCTGCTCTCTTTAATTGCATGCTCTTTCTCAATACACCAAAATTCGACCTTTCTCTTTCTTAGCAACTGATTCCCGAGCCCTCTCCCAGCTAATCACCCACTCATTTCGTCATTGAGCCAGTAAGTGCAACACTTGGAAAACAACTGGTGACAAAGGAAAATCAATGCTGGAAACTCTCCTCCGTTACCGTTTTTTTTGTTTCAACAAACCATTTCGAAGGGAGAAAAATATGAAAATTAACACAGTAATTCCTAAACCCATTAAGGCATACGATCTACACAATCATAGCATCGTCTCAAAAGATGGGGGGACTCCAGAAAAACAGATCATCGATTTAGCTGCCGAAAGAGGATTGAAAGGAATAGGCATTTGCGACCACGATGAATTTCCGGATGAGAGTCTTTACAATTATGCAGAGCAAAAAGGAATCAAATTGGCTTTGGGAATTGAGTTCTCATGCAAAAAGGCTCACATCATCGGTTATAATATGAACATCACTGATGATAGGGACAGAACTCAACTTGAAAAATATTTCAATTTAATGAAAAGTAGCTACGTTGAAGCAGCCAAAAAAATGATTCGAGCTTTTCGAGCTGACTGTATAGACATTTCTCATGAAGAAATACAGAGAGCTTACAACAAAAAGCATGTTCAAAAGTTGTTTATATTCAAATATCTCGCTGAAAAAATGGATTTGGGTTTTGAGTCATGGGGAGAAGTGAGACAATGGCTAAAACGACAATCGAACCCCGATTTTTACGTGGTGGACGGGAAAAATGTAATTGAGCTCGACCCTGTTGAGGTTATCCACTTAATCCATCGAGCGGGTGGATACGCTATTTGGGCGCATCCGTTTATGACTCACCCTCTAGAAGTAAGAGAGAAATATTTCGATCTATTCATCCAAGCGGGAATTGATGCTGTTGAGGCCGATTACGCCTATCAGGAAAATGGATATAGTGGAAAGGAAAGTAACGAAGCGCTTGATTCCATAATCAGAAAAAGATTGACTGAAGCAAATGTGCCCGTTTCGGGAGGCTCCGATAGCCATTTCCCTCATAAAACGTATGCTGACAAAACTCCAATACAACCTGGCGACTTTGGAATCACGGAAGAGGAATTTCAGTTAATACAACATATGTTCAAATAAGAAACACAATAAAGAACCGGGTGACGGAGGAAGATTAACTCATCAAATTTTATACAAAAACTCTTCCTCCGTCACCGTTTTTTCCGTTTTTTTGTCACCGTTTTTCTCTTGAGTTTTTTAAAAAATGGGGGCATCAAACAAATACGCATTTGAGGAGACTTTTAAAATGACCTATATACCAACTCTTAGAGGATTTGCTCCAAAGGGCGTTTGTCTTAAGAACTTATCATGTGGAACCGGATTTCTTTGGGATCCGGCACCTGATTATTTAACAGACTTAGTAAAGTTACCATTTACGAATCAGATTCCAGGCAATGTTGAAATCTACCTTGAACACGGTGAGTTTTTTTTAAATACCAATAACAATAGACGTGCAACTCCCCTCCAATTAATGAGTGGGGGAAAATCATCACAAACAAAAACTTCAGCATACAATATATTTCAGGATTTTGCCCAAAGTGTATCAGATAAGATGTCTCAACTTACTATTGGACAACCTGAGGATCAGCTTAGAGCCCCATTTGAAACTCTTATGCAGGAAGTCGGAAAGCTTCTTGGATTGCAGATCATATCCACAGGTGAAATTAAACTTCCAGGTCGTATAGGTAAACCTGACTACGCTATACATTCAGATCGGCTGCTCGCAGGCTATGTTGAGCTTAAAGCTTCTGGAACTGGTGCTTCAACACGTCGTTTTTCAGGACATAACAAAGATCAGTGGAAACGATTTCAGACCATCCCAAATATTCTCTACACAGACGGAAATGAATGGGGTCTCTATCGAAACGGCGAATTAGTGGGAAAAGTAGCAAGTCTCTCCGGCAATATAGCCACAGAAGGAAAAAAAGCAGTAGAACAGGAGGATGTTAATCCAATTTTAGGATTGTTAACAGATTTTCTTCAATGGAAACCGACTATTCCATTTAAATCTAATGGAAAAATAAATATGAAGGAACTAGCTGTTCTTCTTGCCCCACTTTGTAGAAAATTGAGGGATGATGTTACAGACGCACTAAAGGATCCTTCATCACCTCTTGTTAAACTTGCTGAAGATTGGCGAGATCTTCTCTTTCCCAATGCTAGTGATAGTCAATTCGCCGATGCTTATGCACAAACTGTAACCTTTGCACTTCTACTTGCCAGAGGGGAGGTTGATGGACAGTTGGAACTGCCTGTTGCCATTAAGGCTCTTGCTTCGGAGCATAGCCTTCTTTCCCGAGCGCTCCAGATATTAACCGACCCGAATGCACAAAAGGAGATATCAGCCTCGCTTAACCTTCTAATCCGTGTAATCGGAGAGGTGCCCCCCTCTACAATGAACGCTGATGATGATCCGTGGATCTATTTTTATGAACATTTCTTAGCAGCATACGATTCAAAATTGCGCAAGGATGCCGGTGCATATTATACACCTGTTGAGGTAGTTCATGCTCAGGTTCGTCTGATCGATAGCATATTGTCGGAAAAGTTTGGAAAGCCCTTGGGATTTGCTGATAAGGGTGTCGTAACTCTTGATCCGGCCGCGGGGACAGGGACATATCTTTTGGGGGTAATAGAACATGCACTGGCAAAAATAGAAGAGAAGCAGGGCCCTGGAGCAGTAGCTGCACAGGCCACTTCGCTTGCAAATAACATCTATGGATTTGAATTGATGGTAGGTCCCTATGCTGTAGCTGAACTTCGCGTATCAAGGACATTACAGGATAAGGGAGCTGTTTTGACTAAAGGTGGAACACAGATCTATCTCACAGACACGTTGGAATCTCCCAATACACCACAGATGAAACTTCCTCTCTACCTGGAACCGATAGCCGAACAGCACAGGAGAGCTTTGGATGTCAAAGACAATGTCCCGGTGATCGTATGCCTTGGCAATCCCCCTTATGATCGCCACAGCGCATCCGATTCAGATAAGACACGTACTGGAAACTGGGTGAGGTGGGGTGATGATGGAAAGGGTACCGGTGCAATTTTAAGAAGCTTTTTGGATCCTGCAATAGCGGCCGGCCACGGTGTACATCTAAAAAATATTTATAATCTATATGTCTATTTCTGGCGCTGGGCACTCTGGAAGGTCTTTGAACACAAAACAACCACAAATTCTGGAATAGTGAGCTTTATAACCGGTTCCAGTTATCTCGAGGGAGATGCTTTCAGCGGCATGCGCGAACATATGAGGCGGGTAGCGGATGAAATTTATATCGTCGATCTTGGTGGAGAAGGTCGCGGGTCACGCAAGAGTGCAAATGTTTTCGCAATTCAAACACCTGTTGCGATAGCCATAGCGATTAGAAGTGAGAATCATGATGATAACGTTCCTGCCCAGGTTTACTATTCAGAAATCACAGGTGATAAAGAAACAAAGCTCAGCACTTTGAATTCGATTCGAAATTTTGGGGATCTATCCTGGGAAAAAGCCCCAGATAATTGGCAAACTTCATTTAGACCAGAGGGTACAGGAACATACTTTTTATTTCCTGAATTGAAGGAACTATTACCCTGGCAACACTCTGGTGTACAATTCAAAAGAACATGGCCAATTAGCTTTGATCAGGAAACTTTGAGAAGAAGATGGAGAGCTCTATTAACTTCAGGTGACCCGCCTAAAGCGCTTAGAGAAACAGATGCAAGAAAATTCAACAAAAAATATGATCCTTTACCAAGTTATGATCAAGAAGAGGCAATTTCTAAACTACCTCAAGACGCAATGTCTCCGCCAATAGAGCGTTATGCATATCGTTCCTTTGATAGACAATGGATATTTGCAGACAATCGTTTAATAGATCGATCACGCCCCGATCTGTGGCGAGTTCACGGAGCAAGTCAGGTGTATTTTTCGACGCTTTTAAATCATCCTTTGGGAGAAGGCCCTGCGTTAACAGCATCTGCTTATATTCCTGATCTCCATCATTTCAGAGGGTCTTACGGGGCAAAAGAAATATTCCCGTTATACAGAGATCCCGAAGACAAGGAAGTAAATATTCTTCCTCAATTACCCGGCATGCTGAGTAAAGTCTATGGACGCAAAGTTACACCTGAAGAGTTTTGGGCTTATGCTTATGGTGTTCTCGCACATTCAGCGTTTGCCCAAACATTTGCAGATGAGCTAGGCTCACGTGAACTTCGTTTGCCATTGACCAAGGATCCCAGCCTTTTTTCACAGGCAAGTGAAGCAGGAGCATTTCTTTTATGGTTGCATACATATGGCGAGCGATATGTTCCGGATGGTGAACACCGTGGGCAGATTCCATCTGGAAAGGCTCGTGTTACAAATTCTGTTTCACCCGATTCAAAGAACTATCCGGAAGATTATAACTATGATCAAAATACTAAGGTTCTCAGAGTGGGTGATGGGGAGTTTTCGCCTGTTGAACAGGCAGTATTTGGATTTGAAGTTTCTGGCCTTAAAGTGGTCAAATCATGGTTAAAATACAGAATGAAAAAGGGTGCCGGCAAAAAATCTTCTCCGCTTGATGATATCCGCCCGACAAACTGGACAAGTGATAATACGACCGAACTTTTGGAACTTCTTTGGGTTCTGGAGGCAACGCTTGCAATCTATCCAACACAAGCATCGTTGCTGACACAAATTATAAATGGCCCAACTTTTACTGCTGATGAGTTTCCTTCAGCACATCCATCGCTTCGAAAACCGCCTCCTAAAAAGGGAACTCTGCTTTGATAAAATCAAATCAATTTTCGACATTAGGTGTCCCTTAGACAAAAAAATAAGACGGAGAACCGGGTGACGGAGGAAGGCTAACTCATCAAATTTTATACAAAAACTCTTCCTCCGTCACCGTGGCTCTCCGTGGCTTTTACACTACATCGATAGAAATTGAACTCCCCTAAAAATTTATCAGATTAGGGGCAATGAGTTAGTCTGTGCTTGACTTCCTATTCCAAAGATCCGTCACCTTTTTTTCCTAAAAAAATCATAAATGAGTTTGAATTTGCTATTTTTCCATAAATTTTGCGCCAAAAAACGCCCGCAAATAATAACCGTTCTTCAATAGCAGCTGATGTTGAGATACAAGGTCATTGAAGCTGTAGTAAAAATCTAAACCAAAAAATATGCGCTTAATCCAGATATTTGAATGCCATATCAGAGGATAGCTTTTCACAGTAAAGCCAAAAGCGCTGCCAATTTCAAGTTTATCTGTATCACTGTTTTTGTTCACAGATAAACCTGCATGCAAATCTAAAACTGGCGAATACCATTTCCCTCTTCCAAATGCCCAGATATTGTAAAGCTTTATCCAGAAACCAAACTGCGTATCTGGAATTGGCAGTTTTTTGGGCGGCTCGTTAATTTTATAACCATCTATTTTATCATATTCATCTGGCACCCATTCTCTATACTCAATAAAATTTATTGGAAAACCAAGACACGCTTTCAAACTCCATAAATCCTTTTTGTGATGCATGAAAAAACTGAATTTATAAAAATAGCCAGTTCGTTTGTGAATTAAAGTTGTCAGCGGCAAAGAAAAACTTAAATTTGCAACGTTGAATTTCCAAGGTTTCACATAAGTTTTTCCATAAGAGAAATATTGAATAAAATGCATAAAGGAATTTGCAATATAAGGATTCAGTAAAAGTTCTAACAGTAGCTGCCCAAAATATGCCAATTTTGTCGGCCTGACAAATTTCCCTTCAGGATTTTTAGATCGCATATATTTTACAAAATTTGTATCTTCAAGATCGTTATTATAATCTGCAACATAGGTTAAAAAATAAACTAAACGTCCAAGCCCATGCAATGCTGGCAATGCCAAGTTCAATAAGTGCGCCCTTTTACCCTGCGTAAAAAGCTTCTCATATGATTTCTCTTCAATCAAACGTTCAATATTCCAACCAAAAGTCGCATCTAAAAGTTTGTTGGAGTAACGTAGATGATTGTATTCTTTTTTTATTTTTTCATGCCTAGATGTGTTAATGTAACCACTTGTAGGCCAAATATAAGCAATCACATTCTTAAAACCATAAGTGTTATAGTCAAAAACTTTGTCAGTATGTAAATTAAGTGACGTAAGACGACTAGAAATTGCATTATAAAAATTCGAGTGCCCTCCTTCATGTGCCAACACACTCAAATAGGTTACGATGTACGTATGCAATAGAATTGCTGGAATTCTAGCCCATCTGTTTTTCTTTAAAACTTTAAAGTTGTTTGTTAATCCAAAAAAAAGAAGATTAGATAGCGCCATCTGAGAAAGAGTAAAATCAACAAGCTGTCTCACACTCGCAAAAGGCGATTCATGAGGGCTTAAAAGGATTTCACCCAGATACCTTCCCTCTTTAACTGCTCTTCTCGTTACAGGTCTTGAGAGTGCTGAACTTCTACTCGGATTTGTTGCTGCCAGTTTTGATAATTTAATGCGTGAAAGATCGATAAATCCAGCTTTGTTTCCTTTATAAGAGATATTCAGGGTGTCTTTACCAGAAAATAACCACCCTTTTTTAGAAAATCCGTCTAAATTAGAGATAAAATCAAGTTTCATTAAAACCACCGGAGTAAGTTAAAACTATGTATCTATTATTATATTCGATCTGTAAAATAAAGGAGATTATTCATTAAATTGACGGATAATATCAATTACAATAATCATATATTAAGAGTTAAAAAGCAGGCTGTAAAAACCTGTTTTTTTGGAGAGAGATCCCGCGATGCCTATGAATAAGTTCTTTTAATCTGCTGTTGATGCCCCCCTCTACATGATTTGATGTTCTGGGGATTTCAGGGTGTCCAATAAAAGTAAAGAGATGAGGTAAACTGTTTTTAATCAGGCTTCTAACAGCTCTTGGCTGTTTATGTGTATACCACCAACTTCGTTTCTTATTTTGTGTCTCGCCATAGCTTCGTTCAGTTAAAAAACGATAATGTTTTTTACTCCAGTATCTCCATTTTCTTATCCAACGTCTTTTTTGTCTACGTGTATGAATTGCTGGTAATTCCTTAATCAGCAGGCGCATCTCTTTGCCAGCAACTGTTTTAGGATTTCGGGTTAATTTTGCATGGGCTTGTCGAATGACATGTATTACCATGCCAGCGGCATTTATTCTTTGACATGTCAACAAAATAGCAATAGTTTCGATGGGTACTTATGAAGAGGAGGTTTCATGGCGTTTAGTGTTTTAGGAAGCTTTGCTTTTCGCCGTCTTGCTCGATCTACAGTCGCCAATAATTTGGGAGTTAATCCGAGTAGCCCACTTCTAAGATTACAGCAACAACACTTTGGCCCTGATTCAATAGTTGCTCCTCTTGATGTGATTCTTATCGATACAAGTTACAAACACGTTGAAGCGAAGCTTTTTTCACCATCACCTTCCAACTTTGCTTTACTGGTCGCGAACGGTTCAGTTTATGGTGATAATATCCTAAACATCAAAACTCCTAATCCCGGAATTCTTGTACCTACTATTGTCGGATTGGTTGATGAGGCTCAGCGAGATGTAACTACAATTTTTATCAAGGCCTCTGAAATTTACATGTCTGGAATAGTCAGTGGACAAGGGCTTTCCTTGAATGAACTTTCAAAGATCTCGAAGAGTGCATCATCGGTTACGCTACAAAGAATTACTGGAACTGATGGAGTGGACAGGATGGTTTGTCATGATGAAACAAAGTTTCATGCCATTGTTACTAACGCTATTATGGCAGCTAATGACGGTGCTACGGCCTTTATAGGTTTTAAAGAGGAACCAGGTATTGCTGAGCCAACTCCTTCTGATATGGGTCCTAGCATCTTGAGTGTCTATTTTTCCCCATTACAGCGCAGATTTATGGTGTGAATGTACCTCAATTATTTCTAAATTGCCCTCCACATTATCCTAATTTTTCTAATCGGGATAGGAGCAAGGAGCATCAGTGATGACACCCCTTGCAACCCCCCGTTGCACGTAGCGTGCGGGTTTCCCGCACTACGCGCTACAAGCAGACGTTGCCCCACGAAGCTGTTTTGATGTAAACAACTTTCCTTG
>JBDRGF010000049.1:0-10335 GCA_043818055.1 Pseudomonadota bacterium
ACTAACGTATGAAGTTCGTCGATGAAGAGGATTATATTTCCAGAGGCTGCTGAAATCTCCTTCAAGACTGCCTTGAGACGATCCTCAAATTCGCCGCGATATTTTGCGCCGGCGACCAGAGATGCGAGATCTAGCGTAACAACCTTTTTATTAAGCAGCGTCTCGGGAACATCCTTTTGAATAATTCTTTGAGCAAGTCCCTCGACTATCGCAGTCTTCCCAACACCCGGTTCGCCTATCAGTACAGGATTATTCTTGGTACGACGGGAGAGAACGTGGATGACCCGGCGAATCTCATCATCGCGACCGATCACAGGATCGAGCTGACCGCTTCTGGCAAGGTCGGTGAGATCGCGGCCATATTTTTTCAACGCCTGGTATTTCCCTTCAGGATCCTGATCGGTCACGCGATGCACACCGCGAAGATCCTGCAACGCCTTTAAAAGCAGATCCTTGCTCAAACCATTTCCACGCAGAATCTCTGAGGCCTTGCATTTTTTCTCCTCCACCATGGCGAGGAGTATGTGTTCATTCGAGACATATTCATCATGCAGATCCGTTGCTTCCTTAAATGCATTATCCATGATCTTCTTGAGAGAATTTGAAATATATACGCCCTCCGAACCACTTACCTGTGGAAGGTTGTGCAATGAATTTTCAAGCCTCTCCCTTATGATGGATGTATCGATGCCGATCTTCTGAAAGAGAGCTGGCACAACACCACCCTCCTGCTCGAGCATCGCAAGCAACAGATGCTCGGGCTGAATCTCCTGCTGATTTTTCGCTCCAGCTAAATCCTGAGCTGCCTGAAAGGCCTCCTGGGCTTTAATAGTCAATTTGTCCAATCTCATAGTTAACTCCTTGATTTTAAATCAATAAATAGCATTATCAAATTCATTTCCTACCTTGATAGAGGCTGTTGCTGAATTAACTCCCCTCCTTGATAAGGAGGGGCTGGGGGAGGTAAGTATTTGATTTATGCAGTTTCTCGACCCCCTCCACCTCCCCCTTATTAAGGGGGAGCGACTTCAGCAACAGGCACTTACGCGCGAATGACATTTTTTACTATCTATCATTAATATGGGGACAAATCGACAAGAATCAATACCGGGTGTTGACTGTGAAGGGAGAACTGTTTAGAAGAGTTTTATGAAAGAACTGAAGAATTCCATTTTTGATCTTATTAAAAAGACCTCAACTGAGCTAGCTGATGATGTTGTCGCGGCTATGAAAAAAGCCTCGGAGCATGAGAAGGATGAACTCGCAATAACTACCCTCAACGATATTATAAAAAATATTGATCTCGCAAAAAAAAACCAACTTCCGATCTGTCAGGATACTGGAACACCTCACTTTTTTATCGAAATTCCTGATGGATTCAAACAGCTCTCTTTAAGAGACTCTATTCAATCTGCTTATGAAGAAGCTATTGTAAAAGGCCTTTTGCGCGACAATCTCAAAAAACCTCATATTCATATTGATGTAACTGATTCTTCATCTGTTTCAATCAGGCTTCTTTTAAAAGGTGGTGGATCTGAAAATGTGAGTGCACAATATTCGCTGCCGGATAAGCGAATCAATGCTCAGCGTGATGTGGATGGTGTGAGGAGAGCTCTTCTCGATGCGATCTACAAGGCGCAAGGGCGCGGCTGCTCGCCCGGCATCATCGGTGTATGTATCGGCGCCGATCGTGCAAAGGGCTATGAACTTGCTATGCGGGAGCTGCTAAGAAAGATTGATGATACCAATTCCGATGATGCACTTGCCAAATTCGAACTTAAGATCGTGAATGACGCAAATAGTCTTGGCATTGGACCAATCGGTGTCGGCGGCAATTCCACTCTCCTCTCTTGTAAGATCACTGAGCACGAACGCCATCCTGCGAAGTTTTTTGTCAGCATCGCTTACTGTTGCTGGGCTTTGAGACGGCAGGGAATAGAACTCAATAAAGATGGGGGGATTGAAAAATGGCTGTATTAAATCCTCCGATTTCAGATGAACAGGTTCAAAAACTCAAAGTAAGGGATCAAGTTCAGATCACAGGCACCATTTATACGATGCGGGATAAGGCGCACAAATATATAGTTGAGGGCGGAGAACTGCCTTTTGATTTAAATGGGGGGGTGATTTTTCATTGTGGACCTATAATATCCCCCTCACCCATAGAGGCTGTCAGAAAATGTATTAATGTAGGGGTCGGCCCCTGTGCCGATCCGTTAAAACCCGGGCAGCCACAGGGGGCTGCCCCTACAAAAAGTAAAACATGTTGTTTTCAGACAGCCTCGCTAAGCTGTAGGGTCATTGCGGCGGGGCCGACAACCTCTATGAGGATGGAGGACTTTGAGGCAGATGTTATAGAAAGGCTTAGGATAAAGGCGATTATCGGCAAGGGGGGTATGGGAGAGAGAACGACAAAGGCCTGCAAAGATTTTGGGTGTCTCTATCTGCAGGTGACAGGGGGTGCCGCCCAGCTAATAGCTTCACACATCGTGGCTGTTAAGGGTGTTTATTTTCTTAAAGAATTTGGGACTGCGGATGCGATCTGGGTGCTAGAAGTTAAAAATCTGCCGACTATAGTGACAATCGATTCGCATGGAAATAATTTGCATGAGAAGATTAAATCCTTATCTAGTAAGAAATTGAAAAACTTACTAAGAAATAAAATCACCAATCACAAAGAAAATTGATTTGATCCTGAATGTATTGAAGCAATCCTCCCGTCTGAAGTGCCTTTCCTACGATGAAGTACTTATGACGATTCAGAAGTTTTGCAATTAACTCTTTTCCACGAGATAGACAAAAATCATGGACATGAGCGATCTTCTCGATAATCCCAGGCATCTCCTGAATTACCTTATCATAATATTCTTCAAGTCTCCCAGTTTCTATTGCATATAAAGTCATGTAACTGAATGTATTATCAAGCATATCTGCCAGATCGAACTTGCCCTCAGATTCCCATTCCTTAATTTGCTTTTGTTTTCTTTCCAACATTTTTTTAAGCGACTCTGCAACTTCAACGACATAGTCCTCACCCTTTCCAAATTTAATACAATGGCACACTATTTCATTGATGTTAAATGTAAACAAATCCCGTGCATCATTTTCCTCTGAAGATAACAACCCCTCTTTAATTTCATCGAATTTCATATATATAGAGGGTAATGTTTTAATAAGAGTGTCGATATAGGCTTCATCAGATCCGATTTCTAATATTCGATCGACTACTAAATTACCAAAACAATCAAGGTCCTCGGCAATTCTTCGATTTAGTTCGCTTCCAGTCTCTCTCAATTCAGTTGCCACAGATTCGATTAAAACCTCGAAGTAATCGACTATTCCTCCATTGGATTCAACATCATCATTGAACGCAGGTGTTTCATGGATTCGATCCGGAGTTAGAGGAATGCCATTAGCCCACACTCGTCCACCCATAGTAATATCCGTTTTGACAAATTTTTGTAA
Organism: Pseudomonadota bacterium; assembly: GCA_043818055.1. Lineage (GTDB taxonomy): Bacteria > UBA10199 > UBA10199 > 2-02-FULL-44-16 > JBDRGF01 > JBDRGF01. The sequence goes on from JBDRGF010000049.1 coordinate 3,466, forward strand.
GCTGGAAAGACAGATATTCCTAAATGGATGCCTTTGAAAAGAGTCTATCGGATCTGAACGAAGATAAGGTACAAAATGCTCCGTTTGCATTTTAACACTATTCAACAAAATATTTTTATAGTGAATGGCCACCACATAGCTCCTCTTGATAATATTATCAAAGGGGTTATCGGCTGATGATCATAAAAAGTTGCTATCTTTTTATCTTAAGGTGATTAGTGGAACAGGTATCTTTTTTGGGGCCTTTTGGAAAGATATTCATAAGCTCATGAACACCCGGGTACCCCTCAGGATCAGGAAGCGAGAGCTCATGATATGATTGAATTGCACTTCGAAACATCGTCTCAACTCTCTTTGCAACATCTATTTTCCAATCCTCCACTATAGTGCGGTGCAATGATGAGCATATACAATCGTAACGTTCATGCTCTGCAAGATATCTCCAAAGATGGCAAGTTCCTCGTTCTATAGCCGCATCCACTTCAGCCGGAACTTCTTTATCAAAAAATGACCTCGCTATGCTCAAAAGCACTCCCACGAGAGAGGAATTTTCATACATCACATGTTCGCCATCGTAAAATAAAAGTTCCGCACTATCCACAGCAGCTCTGGCCACTATTTCACAGCTTATTCCCTGATCCTGAGATAATTCCAATAAAAACGACCTGTTTGTGAAAAAGATGACCAGCCCTTCAGCAATATCAGCCATGATATCTGAAAAATGATCCAGAAAGATACGTCCCCTCTTATCATTTATCTGCACACCAATTTCGATCGATTCTCTCCATAAATTTGAAACATTTGATAAGATAATTGGATATGGTGAGCTGATCGAATCAGCCTGAGGCTTGTGTTTCCATGAAGATGATCTATGTTCAAGCCGTCTCATCTCATATCCAAATTGTGCAGTAAAATATAGAGGTCTCGAAAAATTTATTACCCCGATCATTATTATCCCCCAAGCTTATACAAAAAAGGGCTCATCGATGTGAGCCCCTTTAAAATTTAAAAAAGATAAAAATAATTTTACAGCTGAAACGCGACATAGATGCTTGAGCGGCCGCGTTTTAGAAAAATGCGGACGATCTTTCCCTCTTTGAGCTGATCAACTACCTTTCGGTATTCCTCAATAGTCGATATCTTCGCCTGATTTATCTCCAATATCACATCCCCCGATCTGATCCCTGCAGACATCGCAGGAGAACCTGACTCGACATTCTTAACCACAACTCCCTTGAAATTAGCGGGGACATCGAGGGTATCTCTGTCCTCCAGTGTGATCGTCCTTGCTATTAATCCGATTTTGTCAGCTTTGTTACTGCCTGCTACAATCGTCTCGCTCTCCTCATTCCATGTTCCGATCGTAACTGAAGTTGTCATTTTTTTCTTGTCGCGTAGATATTCAAGATCAAGCTTGGTATCCGGCTTCGTGTTTCCAATGATGACAGCCAGCCCCTGTGGTGCATCAATCTTTTCCTTCCCAACTTTTAAGATAATATCCCCTCTTTGCAAACCTGCTTTGGCGGCAGGCGAATTATTTACCACCTCGGAAAGAAGCACCCCTTCAGGCTTATCCATGTCAAACGATTTAGCCAGATCCTCGTCTATGATCTGAGTCACAACACCCAGCCAGCCCCTCGATACTTTTCCTTTCGAGATCAGGTCGGGAATGAGTCTTTCGATAAGCTTGCTCGGTATGGCAAAACCGATACCCTGAGCATTTGCAAAGATCATGGTGTTCATCCCTATGACTTTACCCTCCATATTGAAAAGAGGACCACCGCTATTTCCAGGATTGATCGAACAGTCGGTCTGAATGAACTTTGCAATTGGTCCTTGTCCGACCATGCGTCCGATAGCGCTGACAACACCAACTGTAACGGTATGACCGAGTCCAAATGGATTGCCTATCGCCATGACCCATTCTCCGGGCCGCAGGTTGTCGGAATTTCCAAATTCGAGATATGGAAGATCTCCCTTCGCATCTATTCTGATCACGGCTATATCCCGCGTATCATCGCCACCTACAACCTTTGCCTTAAACTTTCTTCCATCGGAAAGCTTGACTGTTATATCGTCCGCCATTCCTACGACATGATAGTTTGTGATTATATCACCGTTTTTGTTGATGATAAAGCCTGAGCCTAAGCTCTTAAGTTCTTGCTCCTGTGGCATCTGACCGCCAAAAAACTTATCGAAAAAATCATCAAATTGATCTTTTGGACCGAACCTTCCAAATGGCGACGGCATAGCCCTTCTTTTAAGCGTCTGACTTGTTGAGATATTGACAACGGACGTCTGAACCTTCTCAGCCAGATCTGCAAATGAGAAGGCTGGAATCACAATCTTTTTCTCAGGTTCGTCGGTCTTAAACCATGAGGCCAATTTTACCTGACCATCATATTGGCTTGCCTCTGCTATTGAAAATGAGATCAAAACTATAATCATCAAGAGCGAGCTTAAGAGACCCAATAACGATTTTTTCTTCATAAACCCTCCTATAAAATCGATCTTTGGTGGTTTAAATTTTAATTCGATAAAAATTACTTCGAAAGTTCCAAAAATTTCAATCGCAGATCGTAGAGCAGGTGTTCGATAAGCCTCAACTCATTATCATCGAGGTTTCCCTTAGTCTTCACCTCCAGCACTCCAATAATATCTATAGTCTGTTTTGCCAGAGTTAAGTCCTTCTCGACACCTCCTGTCACAGGGTTTGGAACTGTACCGAGATGAACCTGCGCTGATGAAGCTAGCGAGAGGACGAATGTAGAAAAGTCTATTGGCTTTAGGTTATCCATATAATTGTTCTTTCCTGACTCAGTATTAGTTTTTTCAGTCATCGAACCCCCTATAAAAAACGCCTCCGATTTAAACTTAAGTGGCGAACTATGTCAAGATGCGAAACATCCCATTCCACCCCGGAGGTGGAAAAGCCGCTTGCGCTTTTGTGAGGCATAATTTATACAACATCTAATTAATCCAAGGAGAAAAAAGTGAATATTAAAAAATGTCTACTAATGGCGATCCTTACCATCTTTTTATCGTCATGTGCCAAAGATGTTCCGTCGTTCAAACAGGGAGACGCAGAGGGAGAGCTCAAAAACTGCATATGGCTGCTCCAGAATAAGAAGTTCGAGGATGGCGTACAGTGCCTCGAGATCCTCAAGGCAAGGCATCCGGGAAGCATGGCTGCCAGAGATGCTGAGCTTGCGGTCGGCGATGCCTATTTCAGAAAAAAGGACTATTTAAGCGCGGTTGAAGCATATCAGAGCTTCGTGCGACTTTATCCCACTCATCCCAAGGTTGGATACGCTTACTATAAAATAGGACTCAGTTATTTAAAGGAGAGCCCTAAAGCGATCGACCGGGATCAGACCTATCTATTCGAAGCGGAGAGGTACCTCAAAATCTCTATCTCAAGATTCGGTGATACCAATTATCACGCCTTGGCAAAGAAATACCTGAACGACACCAGGCTGCGCTTGGCCAAAAGAGAGTTCTATATCGGAAGATTTTACTACAGGACAGGGGAGTATATCTCATCAGTTCCGCGTTTTAGAGCTATAGTAGAAGAATATCCCGACGCAGGTTTGAACGAAAAGTCGCTCTATTATATGACTATCGCCAGCATCAGGCTCAAAGAACTGGAAGATGCCCGGGTTTCATTCACCATGCTCTCGACAAAATTTCCAAGTAGCAAATTTACAAAAAAAGCGGAGGGGAAACTTATCAGAGCCTCTGAGAAGGAAAACAAAAAAAGCGAGTAGCCCTGGCGATTTTATTCGCGTCGGGCTGCCTCGCTTTTATGTTAATTCCAGCAAAACTAATCCTTAACATCGTGTGCGGATCTTTCCTGTAATATACCGATTATTGTAGGGGTGGGTTTCAAACCCACCCGGAGTAGATTCACAGGCAGGTTTTCAGCCAAAGGCTGAATCCACCTCTGGCGGAAAAACCTGCCCCTACAAAAAAACTAGCACACAGCTTTAATCCTTATAGGCCAGCATAACCTTTGAACCTTTAACATCTTTTGTTGTTGATATCATTACTTCAGGTGTTGACCATCCATCATCATCCTTATCCATGTTGACTATTTTGATCTCCACAACTGCTTCTGGAATACTGGATAACTGCTTTGATAAATCATTTGCTGCATAAACAGGCATTTTTAATTCTTCCTCGTGGTTATTAGGTGTACCCATGCCCTTTAGATCACTTAAAATCAGCTCGCGCGCCCTTCCGATATATGAGCTGCCAACAAGTGCGTTTTTTGTGAAAGAGGTTAGAGCATCAAGCTTCTTAAGATCGACAGTTCCATCTTCGTTATACAGCTTTATAAATCTATCCTCATAATTTATCCTCAAGACTCTGACAAGCTCAGCAGCTTTGGAATCAGAGGTCTTGCAATAGGAGAACCTCTTTTGAAGCTCCTCTTTTTGGGTTCTGGTTATCAAACCCGTTGCTACGATTTGACCCAGGTCACTCTCAGCCTTTTTGACAGGAGTTTTAACACCCGAGAGCACTGCCCTTGCGCTAAACATCCGAAAATCAGAACCAAAGATCTTCCCTTTTAAGCCATTCAACTCTCCAAGCAATCCGGCTGAAGCTATTTTCCTGGAAGTGTTTTCATAACTATCTTTCTGTGCAAATAATTTATTCTCATTTTTCTCCACAGCTTTTTTTGGAGAAATCTTTTTTAGAAAAGATCTTGCAACATCTTCGATGCATTTAGCACCTTTGAATTTAGTTTTGATATCCTTAATCAATCTCTCCTTTTCATGTTCATTTAGATCTATTCTATCATACCTCTTCATAAACCAGCCTTTGAGTGCCGACTCGAGAACTTTCGCTCTCTCAAAAGGTTTAGCGCAGATGATTCTCTGTACAACGTCATACAACCTGTCGAAACCAAATTTCTGATCTACAAGAAGCTCTGTGAGCAAATTCCCCAAAGCTCTCTCCAGGGCTTTTGCATCGCCCCCCTGATAACTACAATACAAATCGCTGCGCACTTTAGATGATACGTCCATATACTACCCCCATTGATTAAAACGTTAATTGGTTATAATTCAACTGCACACAAATTACTTACTACTTTCACTTATAGATAGAGATCACCCCTTTCAGATGTAGATTTCAAGACATCCTCCCCTTGTGTGCACCCCTACGTGTCACACTGAGTTAAATTAATGAGATTTAGATCAATAATTTTGATACTGTTAAAATGTGGTTTACAAAAAGAAAGTCTTAGCTGTGTATCCCGGGTGATGCCTCCCCAGAATGGAAATGATTTTTGAAACTTAATTTTCTTAAGCGCATTAACTCTGCGCTATCGTTCTCTTACCCTTCCCTTCCGCTTAGTGCGAAAAGAAACAACTAAAGAGAAAAAATCTAAGAGTGATCTATTTCGAATTACAATCTTTGTCAATTTATTGAGAAATAATTTGCCAGAATTTGATTAAGAGTTGCGAATCAACAGGATCAATGATCAGAGCCAGCACATTATAATGAGAAAAGAATATCTTATATCATACGATAAAATAATTCCCTTTGTGTGACAGGAGGTTACACATGGTGAAATAGAATAAGCTTGAGTGATGTTGATTATTTTAAAAATGCAGTCTTTATGCGCATTAGAGGCGAGTTTGTTTTATCTTAATAACAACATAATAATGAAACAAAAAAACATTATTCGCTTATAATTATGTCTGATGAGGGCTGGAACAATTTATCAGATAATCTCAATCAACAGATCGGCAACTTCGTTAATATAGTCGGCAACTCCGGGGACATTAAACACTCTGACTATAATTGCCTGAAGTGAGTCCTCGTTTTTAAAATTATGTATTATCCCAGGATATACCGCATCGAAGAGCATTTTCGCCTTTTGCGAATCTCCACTTGCGCTCATAATCTCTTTCTTGAGATCACGCGCTTGCTCCCATGTCAGAACCCGCTCCGAGACCAGCTCGGCAAGAGTTGTGTATAAGCCCTGATCCTTATCAAAGAGCTCCTTTTTCTCCTGCACCTTATTGAGTGGCGCCCAGTTAGAAAAACTCATAGCTATTGGTTTTTCTGTGATAATAGCGATTTTTTTTCTTGGAGTTGCAACTTTCTGAAATGTATCTTTATCTGTTGTGACCAGCTTTTGTTCTTTTTTATCACATAATTCAACTTCATTCACAAATGCTGTCAGCTCAACCATCGCCTCCACAGCAAAATCCCCGATCTCCTCGGACTTAGACATCGCTTTATTGATTGCAGCTTTAACATCATCATAGGTAAACTTTTTTCCATCTACTTTATTGAGGAGTCCTGCCACCCACGGTTTGAAAAACTGTGTTAAAATTCTCACTCTATCTTTATTATTTGACTGGACTATCTTATTTACTGTTGGCTCAACGATTCCGGCATCTTCATCTGTTGTAGCAATCGCAAAGAGTGTTTCCCCCAAGAGCTGTCTCATCTTTTTTATGGCTTCATCTTTATTGATAGGTTCGTAAGTGATCTGAACAACTGCATTAACTTGTGACATTAAGGCCTCCTTTTTGTTGTCATATACATTATCGGCTGGTAGAGGGTAGAAGTTGCTATTTTGGAAAAAAAACAAAGACAAGTAAACAGTTGCTAGTGTTTAGAAGAATTCTACTCTTAATTCTGGGCTTTTTCTTATTGCGACAGCATTTCTTCAAACTTCTTAAACAATTCTTTAAGCTTCTCAGGCTGGGTTCCGCCGCCTTGGGCCATGTCGGGGCGTCCGCCCCCTTTTCCGCCTATGATTGGAGTGAGTTCTTTGACTAGTTTGCCTGCCTGGAAACGCCCTTGCAGGTCTTTTGAAACGGATATTATGATAGAGACCTTATCTTCGAA
>JBDRGF010000050.1:0-7176 GCA_043818055.1 Pseudomonadota bacterium
CTTGAACTTAAAATCCGCGAGATCTATACCAGATTAAATAGATTTAAGGAAAATGTGAACCAGGCCGAGAAGGGCGAGTCTCTGGCTCGTCAGATGCTCTTTCTGGCGAAGGCCAACGCTGATATCGGAGTGGGTGATCAGGAGGATTACAGCGAAGCTTTGAAGGCTATTCTTTTAACCCGTGCTGAATATTACAAAGCAGTCTTCGATTATAATCTTGTGGTCGGTGAGCTTGAAAAGGAATTAGGGATGTAGGTTTTCTGTAGGGGCGGCCCCCTGTGGCCGCCCGCAATTAGTGCATTGACTAACGGAGGTATGATCATGAAAAAGGCGAATCTATTATTTGTTATTTCTCTTCTTTTCTTTTCAACTCTTGCGAGTGCTGCAAACCAGTATCCTGTCGGCTCGCCTACAAGGGCAATCCAGGATCTCGATAAGAAGATGGAGAGCTTTCGCACTGGGCAACTGACACCTGCAGATGAGGCCTTCAACAAAGATCTTAAGAAGGATATCATTCACGGCACATTTGATATCAGAGAGCTTGCAAAGCTCTCCCTCTATAAGCACTGGGATGGACTGACCGAAGCCCAGAGAAACGAATTCGTGGAACTTCTGACAAATATCCTTGAAGAAAAGGCTATCCTTTCAAAGGAGCAGTCAGCAGCGAAGAGCAAAAAGGGCGGCAAATATAAAGTAACATATGCCGGTCATAAGTTTATAGGTGCTGATAAGAAGAAGGCCTTTGTTACAACTTCGGTCTATGTCTATTCAGAGGATCTTTCAATCAGATTGAATTATAAATTGAGATATCCAAATGGCGAATGGAAGATCTACGATGTGATAGTCGATGACGCCAGCCTCGTGAATAACTATAGATATCAGTTTAACTCCATTATCACAAAACACGGATTTAACGATCTGATGGCCAGAATGAAAAGCAAGTTGAAGGATATCCAGGCCAAGAGGAAGGAATAGAAGCAAGAGGCAAGAAGTAAGAGGCCAGAGGCCTGAAACGTTATGACCAAATCATCAGACAAAGTTATCGTTATTTTAGCGGATGGCGCTCGTTATGATCAGCTTGCAACATTGATCGATAACGGCCAGATGCCAAACGCGAGAAGATTGTTTCGTGAGGAGGGGAGCCTTCTCAAAGGATCGACCGTCTTCCCATCCACGACAGGTCCTGCATATCTTCCATTCATCACGGGCGCGTCGCCTGCTGCCTGCAATGTTCCCGGGATCAGGTGGTTCGACAAAGATTTTTTCCGGAGTGGAGCTTTTCCCACAAAACAGCACAGAAGCTATGTCGGTCTTGAGAGCTTTCTTCTGGGAAATGATATCTCAGAGTCTGTGAAGACGATCTTCGAACTTGTTGATGAATCCTATTCGATTTTCAACCCTGTCACACGAGGTGCGGGAAAGAGAAATCTCACAAGATATATGCGCATCTGGTATTGGTATTACGCACATCTGACCGATCATTGGGCTAGTGCTGATAGAGCTGCGTTAGCAAAGCTCTTGAAGGCGATTAATAGAAAAAAGAACTGGAGATACATCTTCACAGTCATTCCGGGCATTGACGAATGTTCCCATCTCACGACTCCAGAGAGCCCAGTAACTCTTGAACGATACGCGTGGCTCGATGAAGCACTCGGTATATTGTCATCCCATCTAAAGAGCATCGGCCTCTATGACCGAACCTCGATCTGGTTGGTGAGCGATCACGGCCTTTCATCTACGCATACGCATTTTTGCCTTAATACATTTTTGGAGAAGCGGGACATCTCAACATTTTTTTATCCCCTCATTCTTAATCGTAAAGGGAAGACAGCTGCGAATATGGTTTCAGGAAACGGTATGACGCATCTATATTTCAAGGGCGAGAGTGGATGGCCGGGGAAATTGTCAAAGGATGAACTGCACAAGATATCTCCGAATCTGGTAGATGACCTCATCTCAGAGAAGGCCATCGATATAGTGCTAAGTCATCTCGGCGATGGCTGGGTTGAAGCCAGCTCTAAATCAGGCACGGCGAGGATGAAATCTCTCGGAGATGCTCTCCTGTATGAAGTGGCAGGGAGCGATCCATTCGGATATGAAAAATTGCCCGAGAAGATGAGTATCGAAAAGGCGCTAACTGCCACCATAGATACCGATTACCCAGACGGTATTTTGCAGGCGGCACATCTTATGAGTTCAAAACGCGCTGGAGATATTGTACTATCCGCGAACCCGGGATATGATCTCAGACTGAAATATGAAAGCCCCGAACACTTCTCATCGCACGGTTCGCTGCATCGCGAACACATGCTCGTCCCCATATGCTGCAATCGAAAATTTGAAGCGAAAATAGCAAGAACCCTCGATGTCTTTCCGACTATTCTCAATCAGATTGGGACCCCAATCCCGGAACATGTCGAAGGAAAGACTCTTATATAATGATGATTCGACTCCCCATTTTTTTTCATCGCGAACAAAACCCCCCAATTAAGCCACATGATTAATTTATAATGCGTTGATATTTAAAGAGTTTTTGTTGCAATTCTGGCATGAAGTTTGCTAATAATACTGTTTGGAGGTATATATAGTCGTATGGGAAAATCTTCCATTAAAATCATATTCATTTTATTTTCACTGATTCTTCTTTCTGCCTGCAGCTCTCTCTCCGGAAAAATTTATTATGACACCAACGGAGATGGCGAGCAGGATACGAACGAGCCTGTTGCCGCATATCTTCCGATCAAGATCATCTTCAACGGCGGTGAGATCGCGTCAGGTGTGACCGATTCCGATGGCACATTCATGGTAAAGGCCAGAGGTGCAGGGACATATTGTGTGCAGTTTGATCTGAAAGCTGCCAAGAGCGATTTTGAAAAGGTACTCGTTTCGAAGGGATTGCCGGTTCCGGAAGTGACGATCTCGAAGGATGTCGCCGCTGCTGTCACACCGGCGGGCAGCACGACCAGTGCACAGGACTCAAGCAAGACAGAGGAGGAGAAGAAGAAGGGGACAGATTACACGACGATGTATGCGAAGGGTGAATGGAGCAAGGATAGCTATTGCAAATCCTTCAAGGGATCGAGCCTCGATCTCGAAACTGTGGGACTCAAGGTTGGATACGAATATGACGAAAGCTCCGACTATCGCAAGGAGACAAAGGAGTTGAGAGTTGGCGATACTTATACGCTTGAGGTCAAGCTTCCCAAAGTATGTGAAATTAAACCTTTGCAGCTTCCCGACAATTTTGAACTCACAGCTGTGCAGCCGGACAATGTCACCTTGAGTGAGAGCGGCGCATTGAGGTGGCTCGACAGGACAGAGGATAAGAAGGCTCCAACGAAGGCGACGGGCACATCGGTAGCGACCTCTCCTGCCTTTTCGATCTCGAGCGATGAGACGAGAACTGCGGTGCTCAAAGTCTATAGGGCGCGAAAGGGAAAGACGCAGGTTGTTCTCAAACCGAGGGCCAAGTGTCCCGACAAAGAATTTGATCTTGCGACAATTACATTTGATATCGTAGGCGAGCACAGAATCAAGCTGGTGCAGGATATGCTCGATCTTCCAAAGCCGGGTGGAGAGATGAGATTCACAGTCACTGCTATAAATCAGGGTGGACTGGGACTCAAAAACACGGATATGATCATCACGCTCGATAGGGATCTCATCGCAAAGGACTGGGCGAGGGATAAGGGTTGCAGGTTGTTGGGTCAGAACATTCAGTGCTCATTGACGCTCCCCGACGAATCAAAAGTAGAAAAAGTTTTCACGATAACGCTTCCTGACAAGGCGGGCTCTTTCGATATCAAAGCAAGGCTCGAAGACCCCGACCTCGATTCCGCAATCTACGCAGTCAACATCAGCTTCAATTTAACGAAATAATCACCGACATATGTCATTGCGAGCCCTGAGCATGTCGAAGGGCGTGGCAATCTCGGGCTTTATTTTCCTCAAATTCCACCTATTGACCTCTCAAAATTAATGAGCAATAAAGGTTCAATCTATCAGCCCCTCTCCCTTGAGGGGAGAGGGGTAGGGGTGAGGGTGACCTTCTCATCAATGGAGTGGAATTTAATTGAGGGGTCAGGGTGTTTTCGCAAAAGATGAAATTTTACAAGTAGTTCTGGATCCTTCGCTCGTTGCTCTCGCTCAGGATGATGGATCGGTAAATGAAGCGTTTGCCAGGAAAATACTCCGACCCCTCATTTAATTTGTTTGTGATTTGTATTTTGTTTTTTTGAGGATTTAAAAATGTCCAAAAAGTATATCGCAATCGCCGGCAATATGGGCTCTGGAAAATCGAGCCTCGTTAAATTTCTATGCCAGCATTTCGGCCTCAAACCATTTTTTGAGCCCAACGATATCAATCCCTTTCTTGTCCGCTTTTATAAGGATATGCATCGATGGGCGTTTCATTCGCAGATGAGCTTCCTGACGCAGAAATACAGGATACATCAGGAACTCGACAATCATCAGGAACCGGTAATTCAGGACAGGACGATTTACGAAGATGCCCAGGTCTATGCCAAACACCTCTTTTTGCAGAAGTACATGGATAAGCAGGAATACGAGACCTACACGCATATGTACGAGAACATCGTTCGAACGATCAACCCGCCGGATCTCATGATCTATCTCGAGTGTCCCCTGAGGATGCTTAGAAAACGAATCAAAATGCGTGGCCGAAAGATGGAGATGAACATCCCCGATTCATATATCACCTCTCTTGAGAAACTATACAAATCATGGATAAGCAAATACAAGAGATCCCCAGTCATAGTCTATAGCACAGAAAAGATCGACTACATGAGCGACTTCATCCACCGCGCCGACCTCCTCGAAACGATTTCAAAGCATCTGTAATTTTTGATTAGTTACTGTCTAAACAAACTGCATAATTTACTTTGTCCCAAAATCAACCTTCGGGACCGATTTAGCCTCTTCGTCGGCTTTGAAATAGACGTTCTCGCGTGAGTAGCCGAATAGGCTGGCTAAGAAGTTGTTTGGGAACATTCTCACATATATGTTGTATGACTTCACGGCTTCGTTGTATCTGCGCCGTTCGACGGCGATGCGATTTTCGGTGCCGGCTAGCTCATCCTGCAAGGCGAGAAAATTCTGATTCGCCTTGAGCTCGGGATATCTTTCAACTACCAAAAGCAACCGGCCGAGTGCCGCGCCCAATTGATTATTCGCCTCGACCTTTTGGGGTATGGTCTGCGCCTGTCCTACTTTTGCACGTGCCTCGGTCACCTGGATGAATACATCCTTTTCATGAGTGGCGTATCCCTTCACTGTATTGACGAGATTCGGGATGAGATCGTTTCTGCGTTGCAGGACATTTTCAACCTGCGCCCACGCTGTAGAAACGTTCTCATTCAAGGCGACGAGATTGTTGTAACGACCGACACAGCTCGAACCGACGAGCAGTACGACCAATGCAATCACGCCTACTATTATCCAAGTCTTTTTCATACGATCCTCCTTTTTGAACATTAAGCCGTGTCACCCCGGGCTTGACCCGGGGTCCAGCATAAGCAGTTACATTGAGTTTTCCTGGATCCCGCATCAAGTGCGGGATGACAAAGGAAAAAACTCGCACACGACATTAAGTATTAAATTTATCAACATAATTGGTTATTTTTTCGATTTGAGTCAAGTATTCTGTGAAGAATTTATTCATCTCATCTTTAGGCAGTTTGTTTTTCTTCATGCGCGCTGCTGAAATAGTTTTAAATATTTCCCTGTCGAAAGAGATCTTGTCGGCAAGTTGATCGACGACTTCTTCATTCGACTGAGCAGGTTCGATTCCAAGCAATTGAAGGATGCCTCTCATTATTGCCATGAATGTCGTGAAGGATGAGAGAAGAATATTTTCGAGCTCCTTGGAGCTTTTAGAATGCGTGGCATAGAAGGATCTTAAGTGGATGAGCTTCCCCTTCAATTCGCTCTCGCATTGATGTCTTAAGTTTTTTCTGTCTATCGCGATATCTTTGAAAGGGTCTTCGCCGTAAAGGGTCTCGTGTCTTCTCTTTATATCCAAAAATTCGAGGGGGAAGACATCAAGTGATGTGTTGATGTGGTTGCTGTCGAAAATGAGGGGAGGGGGATTTTTCCCTTTGCACCATTTTTCAATGAGAGAACTTGCCGGCGAGATCTTCTTGAGATTTGTATCATTGAGTATCAGTATGAGATTGTAGTCGGAGAATTTCTCAGAGAAATCCTTCCCCACCGCCGACCCGTAAAGTACGATGGAACGTAAATTATCTCCTAAACTCTTTTGTAAATTATCGGAAAAATCACTCAGTTTCATAGAAAATCTCCTTTTTTACGAATGACGCTTCACGCTTCACGACCGACGGCTTTATTACCATCTTCCACTCGATCCCCCCCCGCCAGAGAGCCCTCCACCGAAACCGCCAAATCCTCCGCCGAATCCACCGCCTCCTCCACCACCTCGTCCTCCGCTGAAAAACAGCAGCAAGAGTAACAATCTAGGATGTTTGATGAAGAGGTAGATCGCTATCAGCAACAGTAAAATACCAAAAATCTTTTCAGGGCCGCTCAACTTTTTTTTCTGATATGTGACTGCCGGGAGGTTGGGATTGAAATCTATCCTTTCAACTTCGATAATCCGGTTCAGTATCGTCGAAACCCCTGCGATCAGGCCATTATCGATATCTCCCTTTTTGAAATACGGGAACATCACGTCACGCCTGATTCTTCCTGCATAAGCATCGTTGATCGCCCCTTCCAGTCCGTATCCGACCTCAATGCGACCCCACCGTTCTGAAGGGATGAGAAGAATCAGAACCCCTTTATCCACACCTTTTTTTCCAATTCCCCACTCCTGATAGAGATCTACGGCCATCTGATCGATGTCTCCACCATCTGAGCCTGGAAGTGTGGCTATCGCAATCTCTATGCCTGTCTGTTTTTCAAACGAAGAGAGGGTTTGCTCTAATTTCGAGGCGGTAGCTTGTGAAATGGCTTGGGCAAAGTCGTTAACGAAGCCTGTCGGTTTTGGAAAAGCCCATAAAGCCGAGGGGATCAATAGCAGTAAAATTAATATGTATTTTTTTGTAAATCGCATCTGAATTTGTTATAGTGCCGGATACGTTCGAGGTCAATGGTCAAAAAAAAGTTAGTGATATGGAAGGGCTTTAATATGAAAAAAAT
>JBDRGF010000051.1:0-5574 GCA_043818055.1 Pseudomonadota bacterium
TGGGTTTGGTGTACTTGTGAGGCTCTCTTGTGCATGCTCATGGAGAAATAGCTGGGAGCGCCGGATGCGGGAAATCTGCACGTCCGGTGCGATGAGGGGAAGGGCGCCGCATCAACAGCGGCCCCTTTCTACTCTACACAACAAGAACCAAATTCATAATGAGGAAAATATGACCACAAAAATAACAGAAGTGACATTGAAGAATAATCAATTCATTTTTGATGGAAGACACTTACCGGATTATGAAATCAATGAACCTTTGCGGATGCCAGATGACAAAATTGTCATTATTGTTCCCAGTGCATTAACAACTCAAACATTGGATGTTATTGAACAGACTTTTAATAATTATGATATTTCAAAGCTGTTCTTAGTCTTTCAAAAGAGCGGAAAATTTGATTGTGAAACTTTTAAAGGTCTTGAGCCTAAATATTGTGTATATGTAGGTCTTATTAACGAAAAAGGTGATTTTTTGTCTTCTAAACTCTCCTTGGTTGATGATAAGCTTTCATTTAGAGAATACAAAAAATTGCCAATACAATATAAAAAAATAATTTATAATAATTTTGTTAACGATATTGTTCATCCGACCTGTAGAGATTTTTCTGGTGATTTATATTCTTACTTTTTCAATAATCATCTTAAATCCTTGGATGAGATTGTGGATGAGTTTCCATGTGTAATTGCCTATATTGATGATAATCCTGTCGCTTATCTGGGATGGACAATTACAGATGCTATTCCTGGTTACCCATCTTTTTATTCAACACACTGGTTACAGAAGTCATTAAATAGAGATACAAGAGCAAACATACATACCCATTATTTTAATCATATTAAAAGGATCAATACCGCTAAATCATTCTGCATATTCGCACATATTAAAAATGAGCGTTCTATTCAATTATTCATAAAAAATAATTACATTCCATTTGGCCTTAATGTTAGCAGGGCACCTTAATATTGTCCGGAAATCCGGATTTTTGGACAGTTCTGACGCGTAATTGCTAATCCTGTTTCGATATATTGACATATAACCACTTGAAATATAACAAATCCATTTTTTGTTATATATTTGGCCTGTGAATTGCTATATTGGATTGTTTTGTAGGGGCGGGTTTTAAACCCGCCCAAAAATCAGAGATGGGCAGGTTTGAAACCTGCCCCTACACATTAACGACTTATAAAAGGAGTTCATATGTCAAAGAAGATTGATCACACGGTCTTATGCATTGATGATGATAAGAATTTTTTGATGCAGATGAGGGATATGTTGTCGGCGTATAATGTGATGACGACAACATCTATTGACTCTGGACTTTCAATAATGGATCAGGTCGAGGTGGATACTGTTTTGCTCGACATCGATCTTGATGGTGAGAATGGACTCGAAGGGATAAAGATCATAAAAGATCGCGAACCTGATGCCGATATTGTTATGGTGACTGGGCATCGCGATCCTGAATATGTTGTCGAGGCGATAAAATCGGGTGCCAACGATTATCTTTGCAAACCGTTCACCACAAATACACTGACTGCCTGCATCGAAAAGTCGAGGAGGATCAAAGAATCGCGCGAGCGCTATCACGCGCTACTCGACGAACTCGACTCTGTCGATATCTCGTCGCGCATCGTTGGAAAGAGCAAGAGCCTCGAAGAACTTCTAAAGACAGCCCGCATGGTCAAAGGTTATCACAACGCGAACATACTGATCGAAGGGGAGAGCGGCACTGGCAAAGAGCTGCTGGCGCGATACATTCACAGACTTGAAGATGATCCCAAACGCCCGCTCATCGTTGTGAACTGCGCGGCCATTCCGGAGAACCTCGTCGAGTCGGAATTCTTCGGCCACGAGAAGGGGGCTTTCACCGGCGCTATCAAGAGAAAGATTGGAAAGTTTGCGCTCGCCGACAAGGGCGATATTTTTCTCGACGAGATCAGCTCGCTAAAGCCCGATCTTCAGGCGAAGCTGCTTCGCGTTTTGCAGGAAAAGGAGTATTCTCCCCTTGGCAGCAACATCCCTATGAAATCGGATTTCAGGGTGATCGCGGCTACAAACGAGAATCTGGATCAACTCGTCAGTTCGGGAAAGTTTCGCCTCGACCTCTATCATCGCCTCAAGATCGTGAATCTCCATATGCCTCCACTTCGAAACAGAAGAGATGACATCGAGGAGCTAGCGAACCATTTTATAAAAAAATATTCAAAGCAGGGAGCGATCAAAGGAATTACTCCAAACGCGATCTCGCTTCTCAATAAATATACATGGCCGGGCAATATCCGCGAACTTGAGAATGTCATCCACAGCGCCATCATACTTGCAAAGCAGGATGTGGTAGACACAAACGATTTCCCGAGCATTGTGGTAAACGATGAAGCTCTCAGCAGATCAAACAATACACCTCAAGCCGCAAAGATCCTAAATGACAACGGCTCGCTCATTTCTCTCAAGGACTATCTAGGCGAGATGGAGCGGGAATATCTCAAAACAGCGCTACTTCACAACAATGATGACAAGGAGAAGCTCGCCTACGATCTCGACATCAGCCGCACGACCCTCTATGCAAAATTAAAACAGTATGGGTTGCTGGAGTAAACCAGTATGTATATGGCAAAACCATTTTATTGTAGGGGCGGGTTTTAAACCCGCCCTGATTTGGATTTAGGGCAGGTTTAAAACCTGCCCCTACAAAAACATCACGTCCGCAAATTCAGCTTGACTAATCAGCGCTTCTCATCTATCAATCGCCCTCAATGAACCGCGACACTCAAATATAGAAACCGAATAACCTCCCGATGGGAGGTTTTTTTTCGCAATAAATATGAATATGAACATGACCGAAAAAGACCTGGCAAATGAATTAGAGATGGGGGAGATGATCGATCGCCTCGCCCAGAATGTGATCGACGAGAACGATTTAAACGAGATGGTTCTTGTCGGCATTCGTTCACGGGGAGTGCCGCTTGCCGAATGGCTGGCCCAGTCGATCGAGAAGATCAAAAGCGTAAAAGTCCCTGTCGGCAGTCTCGACATCAACCTCTATCGCGACGACCTCTCTGAAGTAAACGAACAGCCGCTAGTACAGAAGACTGAGTTGCCATTTAAAATCACAGGGAGAGGGATCATCCTCGTTGACGATGTCCTTTATACAGGCCGAACGATCAGGGCGGCGATGGATGAACTCATCGATTTCGGGCGTCCGCGTTTCATTCGGTTGCTTGTCATGGTCGACAGGGGATGGCGCGAGCTTCCAATCGAGGCGAGCTATATAGGAATGAAGATAGAGACCTCACTTGAGGAAAATATCAAAGTGATGGTCAGGCCGATAGACCCGGAGAATAAAATTTTAAAAAGGAGTAACGGATCGTGAGGTTATCATCCAGGCATCTATTGTCGATCAATGACCTATCAAAAGAAGACGTTTTAACTATTTTACAGACCGCCAGTTCCTTTAAAGAGATCTCAGAGAGAACGATCAAAAAAGTCCCGACGTTGAGAGGCCGCACTATCGTTAATTGTTTTTTTGAAAACTCCACAAGAACGAGGATGTCTTTCGAAATAGCACAAAAGCGGCTGTCAGCAGATACCGTAAATTTCTCATCGAGCACGAGCGCACTTAGCAAAGGGGAGAGCCTGCTCGATACAGCGCTCAATATTCAGGCGATGCATCCCGATATACTCATCATCCGGCACTTTCAGTCGGGCGCACCATATCAGATTTCAAAACATGTGAAGGCGCATGTCATCAACGCGGGTGATGGAATGCATGAACATCCGACGCAGGCGCTGCTCGATCTCATGACTATACAGGAGACGAAAGGGTGCCTCTCCGGATTGAAGGTCGGCATCTGCGGTGACATCGCTCATTCGCGGGTTGCGAGATCCGACATGCTCCTCTTTAAAAAAATGGGACTCGATGTCACGCTCATCGCACCGCCGACGCTCATTCCGCCTCATGTAAACCGCTACGGCGTCGATGTCACATACTCTCTCGATGATGTGATCAAAGATCTCGATGTGCTGATGCTCCTGAGAATACAGAAGGAGAGGGCGGCGCAGTTTATGATTCCGAATTTAAGGGAATACGCCATCCATTTCGGTGTCGGGATGAACAAGCTCAAAAATGCAAAGGAGGGTCTCACTATCATGCATCCGGGACCGGTCAACAGGGGAATCGAGCTCTCACCGGAGGTCGCAGACAGCTCCAGATCGGTGATACTAAATCAGGTGACCAACGGCGTTTCGATCAGGATGGCGATCATGTATCTCTTACTCAGCGACGAAAAGGAGGAGAGTCTCCCATGAAGATGCTCATAAAAGGTGGGCGGGTGATTGATCCTGCCAATAATATAGATGCTGTGAAAGATCTGCTTATCGAAGATGGTCTGATCAGCGCGATCGGCATGTTCGACGTGAGTTCAGGCGATGTCGAGGTGATCGATGCCAAGGGACTTGTCGTCACGCCGGGGTTTATAGATTTGCATTGCCATCTTCGGGAGCCCGGTTTTGAATACAAGGAAGATATCGAGAGTGGATCGAAATCGGCCGTTGCTGGTGGATATACCACGATATGCTGTATGCCCAACACATCCCCGGTTAACGATTCCGCAGCTGTCACCCATCACATAAAGAAGAGGGCACATGAAGTGAACCTCGTCGATATACTCCCCATTGGTGCCATCAGTAAGGGGCTCAAGGGTGAGGAGCTGTCTGACATAGGTGATCTCGCAAAGGCAGGCTGTGTAGCACTCTCGGACGATGGCAAACCTGTGATGAATGCATCGATGATGAGAAGGGCTATGGAATATTCTCTGGCCTTTTCTCTGCCTATAATGTCCCATTGCGAAGATCTCGATCTCTCAAAAGATGGCGTCATGAACGAGGGCTATACTTCGACTGAACTTGGATTCAAGGGAATTCCAGCCCTTGCAGAAACGGCGATGGTCATGCGCGATTTGAGGCTCTCGCACCTGACAGGGAATCGTATGCATATCGCTCACGTGAGCAACGCCGAGAGTGTGGAAGAGATTAGAAGGGCAAAGAAAGCGGGATGGAATATTTCTGCCGAAGTGACACCTCATCACCTTCTTATGACGGAGGAGAACTGCTCCGGCTTCGATCCAAACACGAAGATGAAACCCGCGCTCGGCACCGACCGCGACAGGAAGGCGCTAATTGAAGCGCTATCCGATGGCACGATCGACGCGATAGCCACAGATCACGCGCCACACGCGCAGGTCGATAAGGAGGTCGGTTTTCAGGAGGCGGCCTTCGGTGTGATAGGTTTTGAGACGACGCTTCAGGTCTCCCTCAAACTTGTGCAGGAGAAGAAGCTGACATTGAAGAGGATGGTCGAGGCGCTGACACAGATGCCTGCAAAAATTTTGAAGTTTACAGACCGTGGTTCATTTTCAAAAGGAACTAAGGCCGATATTACGATATTCGATCCGGAAGTCTCCGTGATTGTCGATCCCGATAAATTTCACTCCAAAGCCCGTAACAGCGCATTTCACGGCTGGAACCTAAAAGGCAAAGTTCGCTATACCATTAGAGATGGAAAAGTGGTATATAAA
>JBDRGF010000052.1:0-5543 GCA_043818055.1 Pseudomonadota bacterium
AAACCCAACAAATTATCAGCTCGATATCTACATGCGCCAGCTCCTCCTGCTCCTGTCGGATGAGGCGTTGAACGAAAGTGAGCGAGCGGAGTTACAATCAAACATCACCTTCATTCAGGGGATTGATATTCTGATCGGCATCTCCGAAGAGCTGCATATCTGATTGTTCTGAAGATTAGACCCGTTGCATAGCAAGAAAAAAGGGTCGAAGGTTTTCGAAGCACAGGTAACAAATGGAGATGGATTTTATATTATGTAATGAGAGATATCCACAGGTAGATATCTCATCCTTATTAAGAAGGGGGATTTAAATCCACCTAAGCAGTTACAAAACTTATAACTTTTTTGGGAGGAAAAATGGAAAAGAAGAGATGGATCGTAGTAATTGGTGCCCTCTTAATTCAACTCTGCCTGGGCGCGATTTATGCGTGGGGGGCATTCACAAAGGCTCTGCAAGACCCAAATGGCGCATACGCCTTTACCGCCACACAGGCGCAGGCGATCTTTTCGGCAGGCTTGGCGAGCTTTGCCATCGTCATGATTATGGCCGGCAGATGGCAGGATAAGATCGGGCCCAAAAAAGTCGCTATGTTAGGCGGTTTGACACTTGGGCTTGGATATATATTGGCGGGATTGATCGGAGGAACTAATTTCTGGACCCTCTTCTTCCTGATCGGCATCGTAGGCGGAGCTGGTATTGGACTTGGCTATGTCTGCCCGATCGCCGCGTGCGTAAAATGGTTTCCGGATCTCAAAGGCTTTGTCACCGGACTCGCCGTTGCAGGCTTTGGCGCCGGCGCCTTCATCTTCGTGAAGCTCGCGGGGACATGGGGACATCTCATTGAGACACATGGCATAAATGGAACTTTTACAATCTTCGGCATCATCTTCGCCATATCAGTTGTGATCGGATCTATGCTGCTCTCGAATCCACCAGCCGGATGGAAACCAGCGGGATGGTCTCCTCCTGCGACACATGCGAATAAAACTGTGCGCGACTATACGCAATCTGAAACCATTCGCACATCACAGTTCTGGATGCTCTGGCTTGCGTTTGTATTTTCAGCCGGGACAGGACTCATGGTGATAGGTTCTCTCAAAAATTTTGGTGAACTGGAAGGTGGTCTAACAGCGGCCGCAGCCGGTTCTGCACTTGGACTTTTAGCCCTCTTCAACGGCTTGGGACGCATTGCATGGGGAACGATCTCACACAAATTAGGGGCAAAAAAATCGATAGCCCTAATGGTTTTTCTACAGGCCATCATGCTTTTCATCCTTCCTAAGATGGGAACGACGGTTGCGCATCTCACAGTCGCAGCATGCTGGATTGGATTTAATTTCGGCGGAAACTTCGCGCTCTTTCCTCTTGAGACAGCAGATGCCTTCGGTACAAAAAACTTAGGCGCAAACTATGGTGCGCTCTTCACATCCTATGGAGTCGGCGGAATAATATGTCCCATGATGGCTGGCCGCATCTGGGATACGATGCACACCTATACATGGGCATTCACGATAACCGGTGTCGCATGTCTTGTTGCTATGATTCTAGCGCTCACGGTGAAAAGTCCGTCGCATGAAAAAACACAGACTGAGTGTTGTGGAGCATAAAGGCAAAGGCGCATGTGGCATGTGGCATGTAGTATGTGGTGAAAACCTCGTTAAACTGGCTTTTTCCACATGCCACATACTACATGCTACATGCTGTTTTTTTTATTTCTTCCAAAATTCCGGCACGAGGAGTGCTAATACTGTGTAGATTTCTAGACGTCCTACTACCATACAAAAACTTAAAACTAGCTTGGCGGGGACTGAGAAATGATAATAGTTATCAGCAGGTCCGACCTTGGCAAGTCCTGGGCCGATATTTCCGAGTGTGGCTGCAACTGAGGATGTCGAAGTGACAATGTCGGAACCGAGGAGCGCAATTATTACCGATCCGACGACAAAGAGTGCCATGTAGAGCACAAAAAAACCGCCGATGCTTTCCAATACATCCTTTTGAATGACTACACCTTCAAATTTTACCGCGGCAAAGAGCTTGGGATGGATCAACTTTAAGAGCTCTCGATATCCGTATTTTACGAGCAGCACCAACCGCACGATCTTGATCGAACCGCCTGTTGAACCTGCGCATCCCCCGATGAACATGAAGAGAAGCAGCAGCAGCTGTGCGGGTACAGGCCATAGGCCGAAGTCGGCTGTCGCAAAACCTGTGGTTGTGATAATGGAGACGGTTTGGAAGGCACCGTATCTCAGGGCATCAAAAATCGATTCATACACGCCTGTAAAATATATCAGCGTAGTTATTCCAATAGTCGCCACAAGGATAATCCCCAGGTAGCTCTTGAATTCACTGCTTCTGAAATAAGCCTTAAAGCGGGTGCCGATCGCAAGATAATGCAAAGAAAAATTGCAGCCTGCTAAAAACATAAAAACGATCACGACGATATCTATATATCTGCTGGAGAATGCCCCTACGGAATCTGTGCGTGTTGAAAATCCACCTGTAGCCATGGTGCCGAAGGTATGGCAAATGGCATCAAAAAAATTCATTCCGCCAAACATCAGCAATATTGTCTCAGCGACGGTTAAGAAGAGATAAACAAGCCAGAGCGTCGTGGCCGTTTGCCTGATTCTCGGTTTTAGTTTTTCTTTGGTAGGCCCCGGGATTTCACGCCTGAAGAGCTGCATTCCTCCGACTCCCAAGATAGGAAGTATGGCCAGCGCCAACACAATTATTCCCATGCCTCCCAGCCAGTGTGTCAAACTTCTCCAGAAGAGAAGTCCCTTCGGGACATCCTCTATCTTAATGTTTGCGCCTAAGACAGATGCCCCTGTTGTCGTGAATCCTGAAATAGTTTCAAAAAAAGAATTTACATAGCTCTCAAAACTATAATCCCCAAATATCTTCGCAAAGAAAAATGGCAATGCCCCGAAGAATCCAGCTGTGAGCCAGCCGAATGTAACGATGAGCATCCCCTCCTTGTGCGTGATCTCCTGAACGGTTCGCCGAAAGATAAGATAGAATATAAGGCCTGCTGAAATAGTGATGAAAGATGAAAGGATTATAGGGCGGGCGCCACCCTCTCCATAGTATAATGAAAATGAGAGGGACAAGAGCATGCATGCCCCGATGATGATTGTGAGGCGACTCAATATCGATAGGATAACTGAGAGTCTCATCTAAAAATACTCCAGTTTGACTGTTACGAATTTTTCGAGCTTGGAGATGCTCTCCCTTGTCGTCAATAGCAGAACTCTATCTCCCGCTTCAATAATAGTGTCGCCGTGTGGAATCATAACTTTGCCACTGCGCCAGAGAGATAGGATCAAAACTCCGGAGGGGATCTTCAATTTGCTGAGTGTGTTTCCAACCAGTTCTGAAGTGTGAAGCGCCTCTATCTCAACTATCTCGGCCTGATCCATGAGGCTGGAGACGCTGAAAACCCTTCCGCCTCTTATGTATTGTAGTATCGCGTTATTCGCAAGTTGCCTCGGATTGATCGCAACATTTATGCCGATGGTAGTGATGAGAGGTAGATATGACAACTCATGTGTGAGGCAGACTGTCCAGGGAACCCCAAGCCGCTTCGCTAAAAGTGAGCTCAACACATTGTTCTCATCATCTGCTGTTGTAGCAATAAAGGCGTCGATATTATCCACACCCTCTTCGAGCAAAAATTCCTGATCTGTCGCCCGGGCATTTAGGATTATAGATTTGTCGAGCCCTCTCGCCAGCATCGAACAAAGCCCCTTATCCTCCTCAACGATTTTTACTTTCAAACCTCTCTTCTCAAGTGTCTTTGCCAGATTGAGGCCTATAAACCCTCCTCCATTTATCATCACGCTTTTTATCTTATCGATCTCGTGGCCGAAGTGGTGCATGGCTGACGTGATCTCTTCCGGCTCGGATATAAAATAGACGACATCCTTAGCCTCCAGACGAGTATCTCCTGTGGGGACTATTAATTCCTCATTTCGAAAAACAGCAGCGAGAAGAAAATTTTGAACATCCTTTAGAGTCCCCCATTCCTTAAGCGTCTTGCCGATGAGATCAGAGTTATCAAGCACCTTTGTTCCGACAAGGCGAATAGAACCATCAAAAAAATCGAGAAGATCGATTGCTCCGGGCACCTCCAGGACCTGTCCCATGGCTTTGGCCGCTTCACGCTCAGGGTTGATCAGCATATCTATCATGAGATCGCTTTTTAATTTCGCCTCTTCGATATCGAACTCGGGATTGCGCACTCTTGCGATTCTCTTGGCGCTCGGAGATTCGATGCCTGCAATTGCTGATGAAAGAAGATTGACTTCATCGCTATTTGTAACGCTGATAACCATCTCCGCATCAGCGACACCCGCGTCTTTTAATACTCGTGGCGCCGCGCCGTTTCCGCATATTACCTTGGCGTCCAGCGATTCATCGAGAAAGGCGATGCGAGACTCCTGCTTCTCAATCACAACAACCTGTTTTCCTTCATTGATGAGCTGTTTAGCCAGAAAAAAACCGATATTTCCACCACCGATAATTATGATACTCACAAGCCCTCCTAAAATTCAGGCGCAGTATATAGCATGTAGTGGGTAGTGCAAAATAAAAAAGCGCGTATCAAAATCTAAAAGCGCATATGGCATATAGTATATGGTATGTGGTAAAAAGCCCGCTATACGAGCCTTTCACCATATGCCATATACTATATGCGCTTTTTCTATTGTCTTTCCAACAAACATCCTGCTAAGAGTGGCGGCGAAGGAGAAAACCCATGACAACTTCAAATATTGATAAACGCCGCTTTGCCCGGCTCGATATGGCAATCATGATAGCGTATTCTGTAAAAAACATCACCGGTGAGATTTCCCCAGAGGCTGAAGTTTTGAGCAGCGATATCAGCGCATCGGGACTGAGGCTGATGACCCCCGGAAGGTTGGATAGGGGGGCTAATTTAAATCTTTCTATTCAGCTCCCAAATGTTGTTGAATCTATTTCTGCCGATGGCGAAGTTGTCTGGCAAACAAAACTTTCGAAGACGAGTTATGAAACAGGCGTTGTGATTAAAAATATGAACACTTCAGATAAAGAGCGCTTTTTGAATTTCATATATGATCAGTTGATACGGCTGGTCGGCAGCTACAGATAGAAAAAGGAGGATCAAATTTTCATTCGATCCTCCTTCTCGATTCAATACATCCAAAACAGAAAAATCAGGAGCTTATTCTTTAACGACCTTAGTCGCCTGAGTTCCATTCGGGCCTTGTGTTACATCGAATTCAACCACCTGTCCCTCTTTGAGAGACTTGTAGCCTTCGCCTTCGATAGCAGAGAAATGTACGAATACATCATCTCCACCTGCTTCTGGGGTTATGAATCCGTAACCCTTTGCGTCGTTGAACCACTTTACGGTACCTTTTTGCATACAACTAATCCTCCTTCAATGTCCGACTCTTGCTGGTTTTAAAAAACAAATATCTAAAACCCAAATCGGATACGTTAAATCAGGGGACTTCCCTATCCTCTTTTAATACTTTTGACAAGCTTTTTCGAC
>JBDRGF010000053.1:0-14060 GCA_043818055.1 Pseudomonadota bacterium
ACCGATCGAAGGTGTGAGTTTAAGAAAGCTCCTGTCCGATTCGTCGGCTTCGGCCACCATGAACTCCCCCTCGCCAAGCTTCGCGTTGCTCTTGAAAGAGATCACCTTTCCGCCGATGATCGCCGTTGGGTCAAGCCCTGCTTTTTCGAGCACCCAGGCGATGATCGCAGTGGTAGAAGTTTTGCCGTGAGTCCCCGCGACCGCGATACCGTATTTCAGGCGCATCAGTTCGGAGAGCATCTCTGCCCTCGGTATGACTGGGATGCCAAGCTCCTTCGCTTTGAGCATCTCGGGGTTCTCCCTTTGCACGGCTGAGGAAATTATAACAAGATCAGCATCTTTGATGTTGTCGGCATGGTGCCCCTTATATACTTTAGCGCCGAGTTTTTTGAGATGAGTTATCATCTCGCTCTCTTTGAGATCAGAGCCGCTCACCTCGTAGCCGAGCGTCATCAGGACCTGAGCGATGCCGCTCATCCCTATTCCCCCGATACCAACCATATGAATTTTTTTATACGTTCTGAACATCGTTTATCAACCTCAGGCTCATCTGAGTTACTATCTCAGTGGCATCAAATCTTGCCATATTTTTCATGGCGCTCGACATCGCCTCTCTTCTCTCTGGCGAATCGAAAAATCCCTTTATCTCACTGGCGAGTTTTTCAGCAGTGAGCTGACTCTCCTCTATCGATATACTGGTCCCCGCGCTCACAAAATATGAAGCATTGGCCCGCTGGTGATCATCGGCCGCAGCTGGAAATGGAACCAGTATCATTGGAATGCCAAATGCAGCAGCCTCGGCCAGCGTCAAAGCGCCTGCCCTCGAGAGCAGGAGATCGGCCCTCTCATAGAGCTTCCAGATATCATCGCAAAAGCTAAGCACATCGGCCTTGAATCCCGCTTTCTTATACTCACTGCCAATCGCTTCCGGATCGTCCCATTTTCCAACGACGTGAATGAAGGCAAGTTTATCTCCCAAATCCTTCAAATAGGGCAAGCTATTTAACAAAGCCCTGTTCAGAGCCCGTGAGCCCTGGGAACCGCCGAAACAGAGAAGCGTCATCCTTCCCCTTGGTGCCTTTTTCACATCGTGTTTTGCGGCCGCTTCTATCTCCACCCTCAGCGGCACACCGCTCATGACAGCCTTTGAACTCACAAAATATCTGGCCGCCTTTGGATAGGCGACAAATATCTTTTTCGCAAAACGGCTCAAAGCTCTAGTCGTAACGCCCGGGATCGCGTTTGGCTCGACGAGCGTCATCGGAATTTTCAAAAGCCATCCCGCCAGCAAAACAGGAACCGAAGCATATCCGCCAAGGCTGATTATCAGCTTAGTCCCCCTCTTTCTGAGCAGAAGGAGTGTTTTTACAACTAAAAAGGGCAATGTCAACAGGACCAACACCTTTCCGATTTTACCCTTATCCTTCCACGATGCGGCTTTTATAAGATTGAGCTTTAACTCATATTTCGGCACTATTTTTTCTTCCAGCCCGCGATGACTCCCTATGAACTCCACAGCCGTTCCAGGCAGAGCCCTCTTCAAGGCCATGGCTACCGCTATCCCGGGGAAGATATGTCCACCGGTTCCGCCGGCAGCGATCATTATCGTCATGCGTCCACCTCTCTGAATGAGGATATGTTGAGAAGAATCCCGACTGCCAAAAATGAAACTATCAGGGATGATCCTCCATAGCTTATGAATGGAAGCGTCAATCCCTTCGTGGGAAGGAGGCCCATCACGACTGCCATGTTCAATATGGCAGATAGCGATATCAGGGATGTCGCACCTAAGGCCAGATATTTTCCGAATAGATCCGGCGCGTTCAGCGCGATCTTTATTCCGCGGTAGGCAAAGAAGGAAAAGAGTGCGATCACTGCTAAAACGCCGATCAGCCCGAGTTCCTCACCTATCACAGAAAATATAAAGTCGGTATGCGCCTCGGGAAGGTAGAAGAGCTTTTGCTGTCCCTCTCCCAAACCGCGCCCGAAGAATCCCCCCTCGTTGAACGCGACGTATGACTGGATCATCTGAAAACCCGCTCCGTACTGATCGCTCCACGGATTTAAAAAGGATAGCATCCGTCTCTTTCTATAGTCTGAACCTGCTATCAGCCAGAAGATGATAGGCATGGTAGCCACTGCAAAGCTTAAGAGATAGGCGAGTCTCGCACCCGCCACGTACATCATAAGCCAGGTTATACAGGCTATAGTGAAGGCAGATCCCAAATCCCTCTGGGCGAGTATGCAAAGTGCCACGACCGACATGACGATCAGATTCGGCAAAATTCCTATGACGAGCGTGCGAATGTGCTTCGTCTTCTTCTCAAGCGAGTATGCCAAAAAGATGATCATCGCGAGTTTGATAAGCTCGGAGGGCTGGAACCTGAAACCATATAGCGAGATCCAGCGGGTGGCCCCTGAAACTTTACGTCCTAACCCGGGGATCATAGTCATAACTCCAAGGCAGAGCGATAATAGCAGAAGCGGATAGACCATCTTCTTATAGTGATGATAATTGAAATTGAGCGCCCCGATCAAAACTCCCCCTCCGAGGCCGATGAAGATGAGCGTCCTCTTTAGAAAGAAATAGCTGTCGGCATACCTCTCCTGTGCCAGCACCGCGCTCGCGCTGTAGTTCATCGTCACACCGATACCAACGAGAAGTATCGCCGTGAAAAGAAGCCAGTGGTCGAAGTGATGTTTTATGTATGTGTTGTCAGTCATAAGTAAGCTGTAAGCTATAAGCTATAAGCCGTAAGCAAAACCATCGGGCTTTTGCCTACATGCTACATACGCCTTTATAACTTCATTACCTCCCCGATAAACACATCCCCACGGTGTTCATAATCTTTAAACATGTCGTAACTTGAGCATGCGGGGGATAGCAAAACTACATCCCCCTCTTGAGCCCTTTCTTTTGCGATCTTCACGGCATCGCCGAGATCCTTTGCCATCGAGATGCTGCTTATTGAATTTCCAAGCTCCTCTTTGATTCTCGGCGCAGTATCACCGATGAGTATCATCTCTTTCACCTTCGAGTGAACATACGGCGCAAGGGGTGTAAAAGGAAGACCCTTGTCGTAACCTCCTGCTATCCATATGAGCGGTCTCGTAAAACTCATGATCGCCTTTATCGAGGAGTCGACATTCGTCCCCTTTGAATCGTTGTAATATTCGACACCTTTAAATTTTCTCACAAGTTGAAGCCTGTGCTTTAGCGGCTTGAAGCTCTTTACAGCGTTTATCATCGCAGATGAATCAGCTCCTAAAGATAACGTAGTCAGAAGAGAGGCTGCGATATTTTCATAGTTATGTTCGCCGACCAGATTTTGATCCTCAACCGCAATTGATGATTTAGTTCCATCCATCGACACAACAATTTTGGCAGAGTCAAACCATCCGTCGACATCTTTATCGATCGAAGAGGAAAATACTTTATATTTTATATCATGTCGTGCTTTGAGCTTATGAGACTCTTCAATCGCCCTCTTTATGAGAGAATCGGAGGCGTTATAGATCGCGACACCATTCTCCTTGAGATTTTCAAAGAGCTTTAGCTTTAAAGCCGAATAGACCTCCATCGTCTTGTGACGTGAGAGGTGATCTTCAGTTAAATTGAGCCAGATGGCCACATCAGGCTTCAAGTTGTCACATAGCTCCATCTGAAAACTCGATATCTCGAGCACAAGATAATCGGCGTTTTTCGCCTCATCCCAAACCGCTGAAAGAGGAAGTCCGATGTTTCCCGCAAGCACCGATTTCAAGCCTGCCGATTTTAGCATGTGATGGATGAGGGAGACGGTCGTGCTCTTGCCGTTCGTGCCTGTCACAGCAACTATCTTCGCGTCTATCCCTGTAAGCGCGAATTCAAGTTCCGCCTTGACTGGAATGTTTTTCTCAAGAGATGCTTTCACAAGCGGATGCTCGAGACTGATTCCAGGACTGACAATCGTCAAATCGAACTGACTCACATCAATCTGCCCCGGATCTTTGAAATAACATTTCAGATCGGTGGGAGGTATAAAATCGGAATCGTCATAGATGGCACAACTCGCCCCCCAAGATTTGGCAAGTTTAGCCGCAGCAAGACCTGACTTCCCGGCACCAAGCACCAAAATTTTCTTACCGGTCAAGTTCTCCATATTTTGAGCAATACTCATACAGTTTTCCCGTAAGGGCGGTTCGCGAACCGCCCCTACAATTTTATCTCAATTTCAACGTCGCTAAACTTCCCAACGCCAGTATGAACGATATTATCCAGAATCTCACGATCACTTTGTTCTCCGGCCATCCTTTGAGTTCGAAGTGGTGATGGATCGGGGCCATTCTGAAAATTCTTTTTCCCAGCAGCTGAAAAGATATCACCTGAGTGATGACCGAGACGGTCTCCAAAACAAAGATGCCGCCGATCAAGATCAGCAAAAATTCATTCTTCGTCGCTACCGCAACATATCCCAAAACCGCTCCCAACGATAGCGAACCGACATCCCCCATGAAGATCGAGGCAGGGTGCGAGTTGAACCACAGAAAGGCCATAAGCGCCCCAACTATAGCCGTGGAAAATATTGAGAGCTCTCCCGCCCCCGGAACAAATGGAACGACGAGATATTGGGCGATGTTCATATGTCCTGCGATATATGCAAGTACGGCATATGCAAAAAATGAGACGATCGATGGCACACTCACAAGCCCATCCAAACCATCAGTCAGATTCACTGCGTTCGAAGCAGAGACGATGACGAGCATCGCAAAGGGTATGTAGAACCAGCCAAGATTGGGCTGAAACGATTTGAAAAATGGAACTGATAAACTCGTATCAAAGCCTGCAACAGAAAAGAGCAGGATGCTGCAGATTACCGCAAAAAGAAGCTGCAGCGGAAACTTATATCTGGCGCGCAAACCATGCGCATCCTTCTGAAAAATTTTGATAAGATCGTCGCAAAGCCCGATCCCTCCAAAGAGCAACATCACCAGAATTCCCAAAAGCACCAAAAGGTTATCGAGCCTCGTCCACAAAAGAACCGATATCAAAGTCGAGAGGATGATGAGAATTCCACCCATCGTCGGAACTCCCCTCTTATCCATATGTGAGACGGGACCATCGGTGCGAATCGTCTGCCAGAGGTGCAGCTTTTTTATCATCCTGTTAAAATAAGGGCTCATTACAAAGTATATCAAAAGCGCTGTGAAGAATGCCATCAGTGCCCGGAATGTGATATACCTGAAGACGTTGAACACGATGAAATCATCGCGCAAAGGATACAGAATATAGTATAGCATCAGTCCACCCCCACCCTTTCTTTTAGATATTCCACGAGCCTCTCCATCCGCATCCCTCTGGACCCCTTGACCAGAAGGATATCTCCCTGATTCAATTCTTTCTCTATCGATGAAAATGTTTCAGAGACATCTCCGAAAGATGCGATGTCTTCCAATCCGGATGAACGTGCACCCTCTTCGATGAATCGTGCAAACTTTCCTACAGCATATAATTTCTGAACGCCGAAGCCAGAAGCAGATTTTCCAATATCAAAATGAAGCTCTCCCGATTTTTCGCCAAGCTCCAGCATATCGCCGAGGACTGCGATGAAGCGCCCGCTTCTGGGCGCACCGGATACTGTCCTCATCGAGGCCTTCACGGATTCGGGATTTGCATTATAAGCATCATTGACAAGCCTCACCCCGTTCTTGAGCTGCACCTGCTCGAGGTGCATCGATATCGGCTTGAACTCAGAGAGGCGCCGCATCGTTTCCTCGCCTGATATCCCGAGCGCCAATCCCACGCTGACGGCAGCCATAGCGTTCATGACGTTGTGCGCGCCGACCACTTTCAACTTCGAAGAACACTCCCTTCCCCTGACGGAGATCTTGAGGGTCATCTCTTCGAACCCGATGATCTCCATGTGAAGAAATCTGACATCAGCGGAATTCTGCATGCCGAATCCGATCTTCTCACCTTTGAAGGTGTCGGAGAGCGATTTTACAAATGGATCCTCCTGATTGATGATGGCGATCGCACTTGTATCCATATTTTCAAAGAGCTCACCCTTGGCCCTTGCGACATCGCTTATATCCCCAAGCTTTTCCAGATGGGCTGCGGTGACATTTGTGATAAGTCCAATCGTCGGACGAGCGATCTGAGTCAGTCGTTTGATCTCGCCGAAGGCGTTCATTCCCATCTCGAGAACAGCTGCTGAATCATCCTTTTCCCAGTTGAAGATGGTGAGCGGCAATCCGATGAGATTGTTATAATTTCCCCTCGTCTTCAAAACCCGCCCGAGCTTTCCCGCTACGAGAGAGACCATCTCCTTTGTCGTCGTCTTTCCGTTGCTTCCAGTTATGCCGACACAAGGCACATCGAAATCATCTCTCCACCAAGCTGCGATCGAACCGATCGCATCGACGGTATCTTTTACCCTTATCGTCGGAACATCGGAAACAAAGTCCGAATCGGATGAAACAAGAAGTGCTACAGCCCCTTTTTCTATCGCATCCTTACAAAATTTGTGTCCGTCGAGGAAATGCCCCTTGATCGCGACATAGAGATCCCCCATCTTCATGGTGCGCGTGTCGATGCTTATTCCGGTGCATGAAGTGGAAGCATCTCCATGAACAAGTTCGCCGTCACAAATTCTGATGATGTCGCTTAAAGTAAACTTCAATTGTAATCTCCATCCCTCTGTAGGGGCGGGTTTTAAACCCGCCCTACATTCTACGATTCAATTCCTCGGGCAGGTTTAAAACCTGCCCCTACATCTTTACACTAAACACTTTCTCAATTCCTCCCTGTCATCGAAGGCCTTCACTTCGTTCTTCACCAGCTGATAGCTTTCATGTCCCTTGCCGGCGACGATGAGGACATCTCCAGCCTTTGAAAGGGCGGCCGCTCTTGATATCGCATCCCGCCTGTCCTCGTTTATCTCGTATGAAAAATCCGCTCTCATGGAACTCATCATCCCCTCTTTGATGCCTGAGACTATCTCGTCGATGATCGCCATCGGATCTTCGCTCCGGGGATTGTCCGATGTCACGATCACGTGGTCGGCAAGGTTGGCCGCTATTTCACCCATGATACGCCTCTTTCCCTTGTCGCGATCACCTCCGCAGCCGAATACGAGTATGAGTTTTTTTTCTCCCTTTAATCTCTTTCCCTCGGCGAGTATGCTGGATAAGGCCTGAGGCTTATGCGCGTAATCTACGAGCGCCAAAACTCCCTTATCATTGTCGATCTCCTCCATCCTGCCGGGAACTCTTTTTAATGAAGCGACGCCTTCAACAATGCGCTCAGCTGAGATGCCGACACTCAAGGCAGCTGCAACAGCTGCCATTATATTATAGACATTGTGCCTGCCGATGAGTTTGGATGATATCTGCAGAGTACCGACGGGCGTATTTAAAGTGCATCTAATGCCATCTCCACCTGAAACAAGATTCTCAACACTGATATCCGCTTCCTTTGAAAAACCGTATGTGAGAATCTCTGTCTTTATCTCTTTTGCCAATCGCATTCCATAGGGATCATCCAGATTAATTACAGCTTTTTTCGCAACCTTCTCAGATCGCGATATGATCCCGGTGAAAAGCCTGCGCTTCGCGCAGAAATAATTCTCCATGTCGGCGTGATAATCGAGATGCTCTCTCGAAAGATTTGTAAAGATCACACAGTCAAAATGAGTCTTGTCGACCCGCTTCTGAGAGAGCGCGTGGGAACTCACTTCCATCGCACAGAGCTCAACTTTCGAATCGACCATCTTTGAAAGAAAGCGCTGTATATCGCACGATTCAGGGGTGGTGTGGCTGGCGTTCTCCACCACATTGAGAAATCTGTGTTCCACCGTCCCCATAACGCCCATCGAAATCCCGGCACTCTGAGCGATCGACTCGATCAGATAGCATGTTGTCGTCTTTCCGCTCGTGCCTGTTATACCTATGAGCTTGATCTTTTTAGAGGGCTCATCGTTGATCATGGAAGCAAGAGATGCCATTGCGAACCTCGGGTCCTCGACAACGAGGCAGCCTATGCCAGCAGGAAGGTTCTCAGCAGAATCCGTGATCACAGCTTTAGCGCCTCTTTCAATCGCACGATGCACATAATTTATGCCATGCGTTTTTTTTCCGGGAAGGGCTACAAAACAGGAATCCTTCGTTGCATCATCTGCAACACAGCAGACATCGAAAATCTCAACGTCGAGATTCCCGAAGCGTTCCCTTACAGAAAAAACATTTATAAAATCTAAAAGTCGCATCCTGCTCCTTAAAAATGTTGTCTGAAGACTACCTGCAACCTCTCTCCGGGCTTTAAGAGATCACCCTCGGAGGGGAACTGCTTCACAGCAAAACCACTTCCTGAAAAATCGACATCTAAATTCACATCCTTGGTCGCGGCCAGGATCTCTCTTTTAGTAAGTCCCTTGAGATCTGGCACCCTGAACCTTCCCTCCTCGGTGATCTCCACATTGATGGTCTGAGCTACCCTGCCTTCATTGTAATCCTTTATATCATTCTCGCCGCGCCTCACTATCCTCGTGCCTAGCTGTGATGGGACTTTGAGATAGTGCAACGCCTTCTCTACAATCTTGCGGAAAATCGGTGCCGCAACCTGTCCGCCGTAATACTCAACTCCTCTTGGCTCATCTATGCCGACATAGATCACGACCCTCGGCGCCTCCACAGGTGCAAAACCTACAAAGGATGAAAAATATTTTTTCTCCTTATATTTACCCGTCTTAAAATCAACCTTCTGCGCCGTCCCCGTCTTTCCTCCGACAGTGTATTCCGGAGTCGACGCGAGAGTGCCTGTTCCACCCGGTTCGACAACCGCCCTCAGAAGCTCACGCATTATCTCAGAAGTTTTTGCTGAGATCGACCGGGCAACGACTTCCCGTCCGAAGGCTTTAATCTCGTTGCCATTCTCATCGAGAATCCTCTTTACAATTCTTGGCTTTAAAAGCTCTCCTCCGTTGATAATCGCTGCGAACGCCACACTCATCTGAAGTGGCGTCAAAGCTATTCCCTGACCAAACGCTATATTCGCAAACTGAAGTTCAGACCATGTTCTTGGAGAAGCAAGAATCCCCCCCGATTCTCCGGGAAGCATAACATCGGTTTTCTCTCCAAAGCCGTATCCCAGCAATTTCTCATATAGCTCATTCTTCCCCAAAAGCTTTGAGATCTTATATGCCCCGATATTTGAGGAATACTTGATTATCTCCGAAACTTTTAGTTTTCCATACGGATGCGTATCCCTCATTAAATGCGCGTCGACCTGAATCTGTCCATTCTCACAATCAAATACATCATTTTCCTTCACAACCCCCATATCCATGGCCGATGCGATGGTCATGGCTTTGAATGTTGAACCGGGTTCATAGGGATCCGTTATCGAACGATTTCTCCACGCATCATAACTGTATTCGTTATAACGATTTGGATCGAAATCGGGCATGTTTGCAATCGCAAGGATATCACCGGTGAGAGGGTCAAGCACTACAGCAACACCGCTTTTGGCTTGAGTTCTCTCAACGCCGAGTGACAGCTCCTTTTCGAGGATATACTGCAGTTGTTTATCGATGGTCAACTGCAATTCTCCGGAAGGTTCGGATTCCAGAAGATCTGAGGGGGAAAGGAATAAATATCCCCTGGCATCCCTCAAATAACCGTTCTTCTGGGGATGGCTGACCAGATAGTCGTTAAATCCAAGCTCAACCCCACCCAAAGGCTTAGAGTCGAATCCCACAGCTCCGAGCACCTGCGAGAGAAGCTTGCCATTAGGATATGACCTCTTGTTCTCTTTTAACATGTCTATGCCGGGAAGCTCCATATCCTTTATCTTCTTGGAAACATCGTCGCTGACAAGGCGCCTCAACCAGACGAATTTTCTGTCCTGCGATAATTTTTCGATAAGCTTTCCCTTTTCAAGCTCAAGGAGTGAGGAGAGCTTATCCGCCACAGTCGATATCATCTCCCTAGGTATTTCATGCGGATTAGCAAAAATTGAATAGACTGACAGATTCACGGCGAGCTCCTCGCCATTTATATCGATAATCTTACCGCGATAGCTGCTCTGTCTTACCGCTGTCCGGTATTGGCGAAGTGCCAGGTTCTCGAGCTGCGAATTATCCTTCACATGCAGAAATACCGCGCGAACGAGCAGTAAACCAAAGCTCAAAGCAAAGACCGCGCCAAGGACAAACATCCTCCTGGCTAGCCTCCTTACTGACTCGTCTCCTCCTGTAGTATATCGTGGCATAGTAAGTTTTAAGCCATAAGCTATAAGCTATAAGCTGTAAGAGTCTCATAAATCAAAACTTACAGCTTAAAGCTTATAGCTTACAACTATCTCCCCGGTACAAACATCATCTCATCCCCTGCTGGGGGACGCATTCCAAAATAGCTTCTCGCGATCTGATCCAGTCTCCCCGGCGCCTTCAGGCGCGCGACTTCGGATTCGAATTTCAATTCCTCCTGCTCGAAGCGATTGATCTCACCCTGCAATCTGGTCACATCGTAACTCAGTTGTATCACCTTGATCCTCGTCCAGACATATGTGAGCGCAAACACCACAACTATCAGCAAAATCAACAAACCGTTCAGCAGCGATTTATTTCTCATCGCCACCTCTCTCGAGGCCGGCTGTTGCCGCTTCACGGAGCTTGAGACTATCTGTTTTGATCTTCCTATCATAAAAAACCCGTAATACGTTAATCGTGAAGCGTCATACGTTTCACCATAAATCATGCGACTGAACTAACGCTTCACGCTCTAATCTTTCCGCCATACGCTTCACGCTTCACGTCCTACGCTTCACGTTCCAATATTCTTAATTTTGCGCTTCTTGCGCGTTTGTTTCTTCGTATCTCCTCAAGCTTCGGCATCACAACTTTTTTGTGCGGGAGGAAGAATCTTTCATCTTCTGTCCATCCTTTAAAGGATCTCTTAACAAGCCGATCCTCGAGCGAGTGATAGCTTATAATCACAAGCCGCCCCTGGGGCAAAAGAAGGGTTGGAGCGAAGCTTAAGAACTTTTTAAGCTCTTCAATCTCATCATTCACCCATATTCTCAGCGCCTGAAATGTTTTGGTCGCGACATTTATCTTCCCACCTTTGTGAGCGAAGGCGCCTGCTACAACCTCGGCAAGCGATAGCGTATCTGTCAGCCTTCCCTCGTCGTGCGCCTTTATGATGAGACTCGCGATCTTTTTCGCTCTTCTCTCCTCACCATACTTTTCGATCACATCTGACAATGAGACGACATCCGCATCTGATAGTTTTTCAATGAGGGAATCTCCGAAGGGTCCCATTCGCATATCGAGAGGCCCCTTCTTCCCAAACGAAAAACCTCTATGAGGAAGATCCACCTGTGCGCTTGAAATTCCAAGATCGAGCAAAATGCCGTCAAACCCTAAAATGCCTGGTTCATCTTTAAGAGACATCGCTCTTGAAAACGGGATTTGCTTAAGATCGAACCTGCCGGAAAATTCTTTTAACCGCTCGTTCGCGTGATCTATCGCATTAGCATCTTTATCAATCCCTATAAGCCGGGCATCGACGGACGCCCTCTTGAGGATCTGAAAAGCATGACCTCCGCCGCCCAAGGTTCCATCTAAAAATATTTTTCCATCCCCGACCTTTAACCACTCGAGCACCTCTTCCACCATGACAGGCGTATGGTAGAAGATATCTTCGTTCATTGCAGATCGCCCTCATGAGATGAGCCCAGGAAGCTCAAAAGAGCATCTTCAACGCTCGCGTACATCTCCTCCTCGAGGCCAAATGCCTGCATGATCTGACGAACGTAACGGTTTGCGTTTGCCATCTTCAGATCTCCGCCATCGCATTGAAATTCGATTATGCGATCGGCTATTGACTGCACGAGCTTGTAATCGAGATGCTTGAGATTTTCAAGATTTAGAACGATGTTGCGCTGATTGCGCATTGAGAGTGAATCGAGTAGATTTTCAAAATCCCTCATATTTTCCCGCTCAAGTTCACCATCAACGCCAACCACAGAGATATCCTGCACCTGCTTTACTTTGTACATCCCCCCTCCCCATCACGTGAAATGTCCACCCGTGAAACGTGAAGCGCGAGAAACCTTTGCTTTTCGAACGACGCTTCACGAATTTCATGCTACATACGCTTTTGCTTTTAAAACATTACAATCCCAAATCAGCGAGCTTGCTTCCCAAACCTTCCAACCTCTTCTGTGCTGATTCGAATACGACATCCCAACGATCTCTTCCCCAGATCTCGATGCGGTTTGTCATGCCGACGACGACTATCTCCCGATCCAGCCCTGCATATTCTCTGAGCACAGTTGGAATTAAAATTCTTCCCTGCTTATCTATCGGACACTCGCTCGCAGCTGATATGAAGACCCTCTGCAACGCCTTCACCTCTTCCAAAAATTGCGGCAGCTTTGAGATCTTCTCTTCGAGTTTTTGCCACTCTGTCACGGGATATGCCCACAGGCACTGGTCGAAATTTGTTATGATAAGTCTCTCATCGAAATTGGATGCGAGGAGCTCACGAAACTTCGACGGAATCGATGTTCTCCCCTTCGTATCTATCTGATGGTAAAACTGCCCTCTAAACATCCCAATATTCTCCATTCGTTACAACTTTATACCACTCCATACCACTATATGGGAATATTGAGAAGGTCAAGGGAATTGGTTTGTTAATTATGTGAAAAATAGAGTTTTTTTACAATTTCAGGCCTGTTTTTTGAATTCAAAAAAACATCCTGTTTTTCGAATGTTGCGACTCAACTTAAAAGTAATCCTTCGATGTTCAATGTAATGCCTTGATTTGTAAGATTTTTATGATAGTACTCAATTCATAAATTCCTATGGAAAAAGAACTCACAAAATTAGAATCCGTGATTCTCAAGCACCTCAAGGGAAAGTATCTCCCCAAGAGGTTCTCTTCGGGAAGGAATATTCACTTCAGCGAGAAGGATCTGATCCTCTTTTCAAAGGGAGCTGCAAAGCTCTCTGAGAGCTTCACCATCGGAAGAAGTGAACTCACGGACGATTATCTGAATAGACCTGAGATGCGCAGCGGATATCTTCTCTATTTCACGCTCACAAATGTCGCGAAAGTTTTTCATCTGTTGAAGAGATTGGATGACAAAGAAAAATTTTCAAAAAAGAAAGATATTAAACTCCTCGATATCGGCTGTGGCCCTGCCAGTGGAGCTTTGGCGGCATCTCTCTTTTTTACTGAGAAGCGATTGACGGCTATCGGAGTTGATCAGAACAAGGAAATTTTAAATGACGGTTTGTCGATCTTCAATCAGATCAAGGCGAATCAACACAGATTCATTCCTCTTCCTGAAAGGTTTGGGGGTGGAAAAATTTCGCAGAAGATCTTAAGCGCAGCGCCATTTGATATCATCATCGCATCAAACTTCATAAACGAAATTAAAAATTTTGAGAGAAGGATGGGAATAATCGACGATCTTCTAAAACTCTTATCAAACGATGGTTTCCTGATCATCATCGAGCCAGCTCTACAGAGGCAAACAAGAGAGCTCATGCATATTCACGATGTGATTTTAAAAAACAAAATGGCATCAGTCATCGAGCCATGCCCACATCAGGAGAAATGCCCGATGCTCGCCCATAACAAGAGGGACTGGTGTCACACATATATAAACTGGAGTGCACCGAAAACGATCAGCGATGTCGATGATCTGCTCGGCATCAAACACGATTATCTAAAGCTGTCATATATGATTTTGAAATTAGACTTTGACGCTTCACGATCGGCGCTTCACGACCGACGGTTTTTTAGGGTTGTATCCAGCCCTCTCAGATCGAAGGGAAAAATTGAACTGCTGCTCTGCTCTGAAGATGGTGAACTAAAAAGGGTCACCCGCCTCGACAAAAACAAATCAAAATTCAATCAGGACTTCGACAAGGTCTGGAGAGGAGATGTAGTCTCCTTTTCTTCCAGACACAGCAACATTGAAAGAGAAGAAATAATTAAGATCGTCGAGAGATTCAATAGATAATCTGGCACAATCCTTGCTTACCTTTTCCCAACACCGGGTGTTG
>JBDRGF010000054.1:0-2704 GCA_043818055.1 Pseudomonadota bacterium
AATCCGGGAAGCGGTTGACGTTTTAAGTAGTGGAGGTGTTGTTGTATATCCAACTGACACTCTTTATGGCTTAGGGGCAAATGCTCTTGAATCAAAAGCCGTTGAAAAAATATTTACCATAAAGGGCAGAGATTTTTCCAAGCCCCTGCCGATTATAGTTAAAAATCTAGTATGGGCGGATGAACTCGCTTACATCAGCCCGCGTAATCAGACGATTCTTAAAAAGGCCTGGCCGGGAAAATTTACCGCCATTTTGCCCAAGAAAAATACTGTTCTCGAACTGATAAGCGCGGGGATAAACAGTGTAGGCATCAGGATTCCCGACTTTGTTTTTACGGACAAGCTTTTGGGCAAGTTCGGCTATCCTTTGACGGCCACCTCCGCCAATGTCTCGGGGCAGGAGCCGACAAATGACATAAATAAAATAATTGGGACATTCAGCGCCAGAGCCATTCAGCCGGATCTCGTGATTGATGCCGGGATACTGCCGCCGTCAGAACCGTCCGTTATTGTTGATTTGACCGGCGATAAATTAAAAATATTGAGGATCAGCCCGACCAGTCCCGATAAACTTTTAAAACTTCTTGACCCCATAGTAGATTTTTGAAATGCGCAAAGCGCAAAAGCCGAAGGCAGTTCAAAAATTCACTATGGGGTTGAACTGGCCAGCTCTTAATGTAAAATTAAGTTTATGATAGGGGAGTTTCTATCGGGTTTTAATTTAACGGGTTTTAGAATCATCAATAATCTGGCCGGACATTGGGCGGGGCTTGATTGGTTTATGATATTTTCTGCCCAATGGCTGGGCTATTTGATAATTTTGTGGATTGTCTGGCGGGCCTTCAAGAATAAACCCGATTTTAAAAAGATAATTTTTCTTTCAATCGGTTCGGGAGTTATGGCCAGATACGTTTTTGTAGAGGCGATAAGGCACTTTGTGTATTCGCCCCGGCCGTTCTTAATTCTGGAGAAGGTTAATCATTTAATCAATCATGAATCGTCATCATCCTTTCCGTCCGGCCACACTTCTTTTTATTTCGCTCTTGCCATGGGTATTTATTTTATTAATAAAAAAGCCGGCTTATGGTTATTAATATCAGCCGGGCTCATCGGCTTCGCCAGAATATACGTCGGAGTTCATTGGCCGCTTGATATCATAGCCGGCGCCATTCTCGGTTGGGCCACGGCAATGCTAATCAAAAGAATAGCCGACAGAATTAAACTCTAATTGGTACCCTATTCTGAAAATAGTTTAAACGCATTTCGCCGCCTGCGGCGGCGAGCCTGCCTGCCGGCAGGCAGGTTTGGCGGCAAATTCTTTGTTCTTTGAATTTATGAAAAGAGAAACGCCGCACTCGGATTGAACCAAGTACGGCGGTTGTGAACGACACTCGTAGGCGGTCGTTCGTGAGCCTTGGGGAAATCTCCCTACTGCGGGATCTCCGGGTACTTCATGGCCTCGTGCCATGGCTCGAATCCGAATGCCGGATTCTTTGCCAACGGCGAAGTCATGAGTGCCCAACGCTTCCTCATCATTCGGACGAGGAAGGTCTTCCAGATGTTCTTCACGGGCCAAGTGATCAGCCCGCTAAAGAACTCCTGGACGATCCACGCAGCTTGGGGGATCGTGATCTCGACGGCGATGTCCATCGCCGGACCCTGGGGACCACCAAACGAGCCGGGCTCATATGGACGGACCTTCAGGTTCAGGATCATCCGAGAACTAGGGGTTTCGCTCCCCTTATTCCCGAAATCTCCTCCGATTATCACGTACGTCCCTGGGAGAGTCTCGTACGCCTGGTAGGTCTGCTCCATGGGACACCTCCTTCAAGGTGCTCAC
This sequence comes from Pseudomonadota bacterium, assembly GCA_043818055.1. Classification (GTDB taxonomy): domain Bacteria; phylum UBA10199; class UBA10199; order 2-02-FULL-44-16; family JBDRGF01; genus JBDRGF01. The sequence goes on from JBDRGF010000054.1 coordinate 1,841, forward strand.
GCTACAGAACTATTGGACCACCCAATAATTCCAGCGTGTGCCTAAAGTATAACATATTAGGTCTATCCCGTCAAGCTCAAAAGCGAGCTCAACAAAAAGCCCTTATTTCAGACCATTTTTACTCTTAAATCCAACGATTAAAATTTTTCTTTTCTGCTTTTACAAAATATGATTCCCTCCATAGGTGGGCAGGTTTTTCAGTTTTTATCATAAAAGATTTCGGAAATCTTTAATTGAAAGTTCGGTGTCTCGTAAGATTCTTCTTAGTAAACCACGACCCAATACTTTGTGGTTAGGTATGGTAATAAATTTTTTATGCGGACAGAATAAACGAACATAGCTACCCCGTTGGCGAATTTCACGATAGCCTATTTTACTAAGCACTTTAACTATTTCTTTGCCTGAAAGGATGGGGAGACGAGACATGATTTACAATGTAATAGTATGCAAGCTCATCTCCTTTGGGTGGTAATTCCGCAACAATTCCTTATTTACTTTTTCTTCCATTATTAATTCAATAACTTCACGAATATTTTTTAGCGCCTCATCAACCGTTTTCCCTTGGCTATAGCAACCTTCAAAAATCGGACATTCTACGACATAAAAACCGTCCTCATCTTTTTCGATGAAAAGCGGTAACTGACTGCCATTTTTATATTTGGTTGAATAGGTCTTACTCATGATTATATAATAACAATTTCCACTTTTTATATCAAAAATATATTCTGGTGCCGCTGGTGGGAGTCGAACCCACAAGGCCGTGAAGCCGCGCGATTTTGAGTCGCGTACGTATCCCAGTTCCGTCACAGCGGCAATTTTATTTATTCTATCAGATTTTAGCCGACTTTTCAATTGCGTTTTTTG
>JBDRGF010000055.1:0-19964 GCA_043818055.1 Pseudomonadota bacterium
TGGATATTAGCTGAAAATTATAAATTCATCAAATATACAACAAAGGAGGATTGTTGGACTATTATAAATGTTCCAGATGGTCTAACATATTTACTAAATCGCAAAACAGGAAGTACTTGGCGTTGGTATAGAAACTATAAAAAGGGTGAATTTGCTGAATTTGAAGAAGAAGGCTGGACGCCAGTTTTATTTGATGTAGGTTTATCAAAATTTACAGATCCGAATAACGCACAAGCTACTTTAATAACTTATACCAACATTATCAATAAAATTGACATGAAAAATATACAAAAAAAGAATCAACAAAAATAAATAAAGTTCACTTTCGTATTGTGTAAAGCCTGTGGCTATTTATCCCTCCTAACCTATCCCTGTTATGCAACAGGGCATGCCTTAGTAAAGGGAGGGATTTCTACTAATAATTCAACATCCAATTTGGAAGAGTATAGCTCAACATCGTTCCATCTATTATGTAGTATGGAATTATTCTTTTTTCTACGAAGTCTATAACCTTAGGAAATATTTCCAGTGCCTCTGCGTGTATTTCATATTTGGGTAATGCCTCATCTAAACGTTTTATATATTCCTTTGGATCAACCAAGCGTGTATCGAACGCGTCAAAGATATCTTTTACATCCTGTTTGCGATTTGCGGAGCTTAAAAAGTTTGAAAATGTTTTTGAAATTAAAACATCTGTGGGATTTAATCTTGTCACGTTTAAACAGTTAAATTTCTTAAAAGATATGAATTGTGGTTGAGGTGGCAGCCAGACTATTGCAACGGGAACGATATCTAGATACATTCCATAGCGAAAAGAGCCCGGACTTCTCTTGCCATATTCCTTTTCCAAAAAATTTAAAACATCCATGTTTTTGGGATCATTCAAAATATCGGTTTTCAATGTATCGACGTCTTTAGTACCTCTTTCGGGCAGGCCGGCAATCTCAAGTGCAGAAAATCCAATAAGTTTAAATTCTATCGTAATACGATCAAAATTTTTATGAACTGCGTCATCTATCTCTGTAAAATATGTGGTGTAGTTTTCAATCATGGCTTGCACTCTCCTCGATGAATTTAGATACATATTCAGGTGTAATATCTGCTAATGTGTTTTGTTGATACGACCCGCCTGTTATCGAATCGAGTTTTTCCTCAAGTTCCAATAACTGCTTTTCAATCCTTTTGTCGTAAGTTAAAAAATTCTTATTTGTCTCGGAGAGGATTCCAATAATCGCCTTTAGATTGGAAAGTAGTATCTCATTATCTATCTTTGTTATGATTCGTGATATTGATAGTTTGTTATTGTAGATTTGATAATAGATGGTTGTTGCCAGCGCTGCCGCAAATCGTGGATCATCAACTTCGCTCAAGGCGACATTTAGAAAATCTTCATAAGTTTGAAAGTGTTTTTTGATATCGATCGTCTGTTTGCTTTTTAAATGACGAGCCCCATAAAAAACCAATCCAGCCCTTAGTATATCCTCCTGATCGTAAGAGATGGAGCTCTGTTCACCGATAAAATATGACAAGGTGCGATTAAAAATTTTAGACAGAAAACAGAGTTTCTCCGCGGGGATTGATGTCGTGCCGTTTTCAATTCGCGAGATGGTTGGTTGTGTAACACCTAGCACCTTTGCAAGATATGCTGCGCTGATGTTTTCCTCTTCACGCAGTTTTCGAATGGCCTTACCTATTCGGCTCCTGAATTCCCTGATCTCTATCGGTTCCATAGGTGCAAATATGGCATAAATTTTGACCTTTGTATACATAAATGTATATAGCTTATCATAAATATCTGTAATATATGATCTATACTAGATTCTTATTCATATACGCATAATTTATGCATATATGAATAGAAAATTGGGAAAATGGTTATAAATCTACAGGTTGAGACAGTTGAGAGGTTTCTTCTATCAATATATAGGTGATGAGTGGGATGATAATCGAATGACAGAAAACAAAAGGGTGGACACATAGGTCCACCCCTACAAGAGCATTAACAACGGACCCTTCCCGACCTGCCAGGTTAGAAAGAGCGGCTTGTGTTGGGTGTGAGACGGGTTTTGAGAAAGCGGGGGAGAGATGCGGAATAAGAACTTTAGAGCGTAAGAGCTTGAGAATGGGGTGTTATTGCGAGGAGCGTATCCGCCAGAGGCTAATCAGCCTTTGGCTGAAGCGACGTGGCAATCTCGGCGCGGGCTGTGAGGTTCGGGGCTACTCCCTGTACAATGCGGTACAGGGAGTAGAGGGACAGCGAGGAAGAAGCTTTAAATAGCTAGCTCCCGGCAAATGTCCGCAATACAGCAACCTCCTTGCATTATTATCGAATAATGCTTATCTGGCATGACATTCTCGAAACACCAAAGTTTCATCAAGGAGAGCGACATGAACATATCAACTGGCTATTTGCTACATCCCAATCCCTTCAACAGTTTTCTAAATTGCAACTTGTCGAAGAAAAAGAAATCCAAGACCAAAACTACCCCTACAAAAAAGCAACCGCCAAAGCCCGTTTCTGATCCACAATTGGGAAAGATGCTGTTAGTGCATAATAGATTAAATCGACGCTTGCTTGGGTATATGATCAGCGTAACAGCAAGTGTGCCTCGCACTAAATCATTGATGGCAAAATATCCAAACACAATAATGGCCAAGGAGCTTGAACAAAAATTGAAGATTGGCTCGCTTGATGGAAAACCGGGTTACAGCTTGGTGGAGAATCGTGTAAGAGCTCACATTTATTCCAGATTGGGAGTCATCAGTCCCATGGGTGTTATGTTTTATCGACCTGAGTTGTCTCAAATACGATCAACGTTAAGGGGATTGTATAGTGTTTATTCTTCAGCAAAAGGAAGAAAGCAAAATATTCAGCAGGTCTATATCTTTTTCGAAAATTGGAACAAATATTGCGATGCCTATGGCATTGCGAAGGATAAGAAAGTGCGCAAACAGTTGATCACGCGCATGGAAAGAAAATTGCAAATATTTTACACCTCAGAAAGTGGCAAACCTCTAAATATCAGTTTTAAAATTGTCACCAAAATGAACCATTTCGATTCTGCAAAAGCCAACAAGGCAAAGATTGTTTTAATTTCATCGCCGGAGAGGGGTAAGGGTAAAGGAGGTGGGCATTTTCTTAACGCATTATTAAAGAATAAACTAGGTGTAAGGATATCGAAAACTCAGCAAACTTTCTTTCAACAACATGCTAACAAAATTATGAAGGGCTATGCTCGAACTACTCTCTGTTCAACACCACCCATATTCTATTTTAAATCTTGGATGAAACGCAGATTTCCTAAGATAGAGTTGGTAGCAAGACTTCAAAAGGAGATCTGGGAGAATCGCATCTTTAACAAGAAGCTATCGGATGAGACGGTTATCTTGCGAGCGATTACAGATCCAAAAATTGCACACCTGATCTTAAGACTTAAGAAGCCTGAAGGAAAAGAACTCCTACATACAATCAATATGTATAGACGGAGTATGCCTAAGGCTTTAGCCGAACATATCCTTCAAAAGTTGCGATACTGGCAACAGGAGTTCAAAAAATCGCACTTTACACAACGTATTTATGAAGGCGCTGAGCTTAAAGCTGCCAACTTTTTGATGTTCACATATTATAAAAAACAGCTCAAAAAGTTTAAGAAAAACCCTAAGGCGATTGAGATAGTTTTAAAACAACGCTTCTTCAAGAAAATGCTTATTAAAAGCATGAACCATGATTGGGGGATGGCGCTCATTGGATGTAAATTCAACAGTGGTAATAGGCGCTCCACGGGTTATATCTTACTCAGCTTGAATCAGCGAAGAAAGTGGATGAAGAAACACATTCAATTCGAACGTTTAGTCAACACGATCGCTCATGAGGTTGGTCATACCTTAGGTCTGCAACATCACTATGTTGGTAGAATGTTACGTGGCCAACTGAGCTCCAAAGTTATCAAGGGGAAAAAATATTATTATGAACCTACGATGGTCGCCGGACCATTTCGATACGATAGTAACACTGCTTTTCAGTTTTCTCCACCTAACAAGAGGGTATTGAGGTGGATGCTGGGCACAAAACGCTAGGGTCAAGAGCTATGGCAATCTCGGGGTTAAGCAAGTGCTAAAATAAATTATTTTGATTTTCTTGTTAAAATCACCTTTATGCCTTCTCCTGAGCCAGCAGTTACTAAAACTATATTTGCTTCGGCGTCCATGCTCATATTAAGTTCTATCTTATCAAGTTGATATTTCTCGGTTTCAGTTTTAATTCCATCAACAAAGCGAATCATGTTATTAATTCCCTCAATCAGTTTTTTTTCTTGCGAAAGTGTAACTCCAATTTTTTTAACAAATGAAACAGCTCCATCCCAAGCATCTCTTTGAAAAGTATAACCTACAGTTGGTCTAGGCTGTTTTTCTTTTTTGGCACCACTCATTACAAGTGCTTGAAACACAACTTCATCTACAGCTTTTTGTTTTGCATATGTAGTGTATGAAAAAAAAATGACACTAAAACCAACGTAATAATTATAATTGTCTTTTTCATTTTTGCCCTCCTGGATTACTTTTGCTGTGCTTTACTGAAATTGAAAACTTTATCTAGCCTATTTATCATATCCTGCACATTTTCACTGGGCTCAATTTCAAGTATGTCACACATTAATTTAAGATCATCTTTTGAACTATTATATCTCAGTTCTTTCTGATGTTCGTCAAAATTAGCATCGGGGTTTTCCTTAGTTGCCCCTCCATTAGCCATTATCACAGCTCTTATCACTTTGTATGACCTCTTTTGACCATTTAATATAATTAGATAGTATTTTTTTCGAGCTAAAAACATAAATAGCCTTTGAAAAAGGTAACCAATTAATAACGCGAAAACTATTGAACAGATTGGAATATAATAAAATTCATTTTTATTAAATTCAGACGTTTTGATTTGTGAAAAAATTAAACCGAAAACTCCACCTAACACAGAAAAAAATAGCCCTGGATATGTTAAATATCTTTTAATGTAAGCCTTTTTTAGCGCATACGGTGACTCTCCATCCCAACTAAATATTGATTCTTTAGCTTCAACGGGACCTGAGATCTGGTGACGAAATGCTATCCAAAGCCCCGCAAGCAACGTTCCGAATGACAAAAAAGGAAGAGCTTTTAAAAACATATTATCACCTCGTAAATCGTTAATCTATATCCCTGCCTTCCTAGAGATAACAGCTTTTGTTTTTCGCTACATAGCTGTTTTACCCCTAGATCCCCACATCTCAACCCGAGGCTGCCCCGCCTTTAGCAGAAAGTGCGGGCTGACCCCGTAGAGACGCTTCGCGTCCACGGGGCAAGCAAAACTCACAGCTCATGACGCAAAGCCCAAAGCACATAGCCCCTAGCCCCCATCATCCCAACCTCTTAACATTCCTATTATAGAAGCTGACCATCTCTTCTAAAACTTTTACTGCAATTTTTGCATCCTTCTTTGTAACGTTCCTGCATTCATAGGCAGCCAGGTTTTTTAAATTTAGAATGCTATTGATTTCATTTGCCAAGCCTTTGAAATTACTCTTTCCTATTTGGTTGAGTTTTTGTTGTAGTAGTATTGGTGCCTGGGCATGGCCAGTAGTCTTGTTATCACTGCCGAAAAGATTTATGGATAGAGCATCCATATAATTGATGAGGCTTAAGCAAGCGGTACTGACACAGGCATCATAAGCTTTTTCTTCCATCAGAAATTCAATAGGCAATTTGTGTTCTTCTGCCTTCTTTTGCAGAATTAGATAATCACTCTTTGGATAGTTCTTCGCCATTGTTCACCCAAATCAATTCGCCCTGTTTATAGACATCATCTAATGAAAGCCCTTTTTCTTTGTTTTCTTCACCTTCGATAAAAATGTGAATATCAAGATTTAATTTCAGTTTTACAGCTTCATTCAGGAAATGTTCTTTGACTTTTTCGATTTCAGCATTAGATCTGATCACTATCGCAATATCAATGTCGCTTGAGGGTGTATCATCTCCCTTAACTATGCTGCCGAAAAGAAATATCTCTTTGATTAAGGCCTTTAGATTTTGATCGAGCGATTGAAGTATGTCTTTTATAAAATCTTTAAAAAAATTTCTCTCTTTCGCAAAAAGAGGAATTATAATTTTTCTGGTTATGTACGATTCTTCATCAAGTTTATACAAAATAGTTTTTCCTGCATTGAATCTGTCGATTAGCTTCAGCTGTTCTAATGAATTGCAGGCTCTGCTTATTGTCGATGGATGGATTCCAACTGAATCACTTATCTGTTTTTGTGAAAAACGATTTGGTCGATTCCTATATAGAAATCGCAATATAGCCACTTGGGTTCTATCCCCTAAAATCTCTACACTAAGATTGCTGTAATAACCCATAGATATCGTTTATATATCTTTATTGCAAAACTGCAACATATATTTCAAATTTGCAATATATATTGCAAATTTGCAACATAGGTTGGTGAGGATATAACCCGAACGAGCTAACATATCGAAATAACTAAATTATTCTCGTTTCTTATTCATATACGCATAAATTATGCATATATGAATAGAAAATTGGGAAAATGGTTATAAATCAATAGGTTGAGCCAATTGAGAGGTTTCTTCTATCATTATATATAGGTGATGACTGGGATGACAATCGAACAACATAAGAGAAAAGGGCGGCCACAGGGGGCAGCCCCTACAAAAACATTAAAATACGGACTTCGGCAACAGGCTCTACTAAGGGGAGAAAGCGCACAATCCATAACTCACAGCGGCTTCACCCATCCTTAAATATTTCATCCAGCGTTATCACCTTTGAAAAATAGTTCATATCCTCCAAGTCCTTGGTTATGCCGTTGGTGGTTATTAACACCTTTTCAAGCGACTTATCTGTCTTGCCGATCAAGGCAACCTTTTTCTCAACATCCTTTATAATCCATTTTCCAATCGGGCCGTCGTAATATTTTATTTCGCATATAGTAATAACAGGATCATACCTTTCGAACATAAGGTCGATCTGTACTCCATCCTTTGTATTTGATCCACGATCAAAATATGCCCCATAGTTTTTAATAAGTTGATCAATCTTCAACACCTTCGAAATCAAGGGTATGTGCTTTAAACATAACCTCTCAAAAGCAAATCCAGACCAGGATTTATATCGTCTCCCTTTCAACACTTCCAATCCAAAATTTTGATCGGTATTATCTTTGATCCTTTTTAGGTTTGGATAAACGAATTTAAAGTAGAATAACAAATACTCATCGAACAGACGGTATCTTTTCAGCCTTGAATCTTCAGCCTTATTCAATGGAATTATACTTTTAACAAAACCTGCAGTCTCAAGATTTTCCATATAATCAACAAAGCCACCACCACCGGATACGTTCAATTCATCTGTCAACTCAGGAATTTTCAGACTTTTATATTTACTGAGAAGCAAGACGATCTGCTTATAAATTTTTTCTTCTCTGAAAATATCTTTAAAAATTCGGTCGAACTCATGCACAAAATAGCCATCCTTAGTAAACCCAAGCTTTGCGATATTTTGATAAACGGCATCATCTGGATTAATCTGAAGAAGATATTCGGGGACTCCACCACAAAACATATATAGATCACAGATTTCGCGTATGGCTTTTTTTCCACCAAAAAATTCGCTCACCTCAGGAATAGAGAGCGGTTGCAAACATATTTCCAGCTTTACCCTTCCATATAAACTCGATGACTTAACGACATTGTTGATCATGAATGATGCTACTGATCCACATAGCACTAATGTAAATCCATGTTTGTCCTGCCACAGGTTGTCCCATGCCCATTTTACCGCAGCGACGAGTTCGGTTTGACGTGAGGCCATGTATTGAAACTCATCAAAAAAAATTGTCTTATTATATTTTTCAGGGCTTTGTGATATAGCCTGATCGATAATCTTGAGAAGTTCTATCCAATCGTTGCAACGGATGGTGGCGTAGATATTATTTCCGCTAAATGATGACAGCTGTTCTAGTATGCGTTTTATCTGCGTGGGTTTGTTTTCATTCTCTATCCCATCGAACTTCCAAATATTTTTATCCTTGTAGAATTCCGTAATGAGTCTTGTCTTACCGACCCGGCGTCTTCCATATACAACAACCAAACTTGAATTGGGTTTTTCATACTCCTCCCTCATCAACCGTAATTCATATTCCCGGCCGATGAACTGCTTGTGACCATCCATAAAATTCATCCTCCTATAACGCATTTTTTAACCTATTATAGGAGGATAAATCAACAAAATTCATCCTCCTATAACGCATTTTTAAACCCATTATAGGAGGATGAATTGAATTGCAGATTTGCAACAATCATTGCAAAATTGAAAGATATGTTACAATTTTGTAAGATGTTTTGTATAAAGACCTAACGTGTTGAAATAATTAGATTATATTCGTTTCTTATTCATACATGAATAGAAAATTGGGAAAATGGTTGTAAATCAATAGGTTGAGCCAATTGAGTGGTTTCTTCTATCATTATATATAGGTGATGACTGGGGTAGTAATCGAGCAGTATAAAATAAAAGGGCGGGTTAAAAACCCGCCCCTACAAAACCAACACCAAAAACAAAAGGGTGGGCACTTTCGGCCCGCCCCTACAAAAACATTAACAACGGACTCTTCCCTTGCTCTTCACCTGTTTCGCCTTATATCCCGGCTGGGATTCGAAGTGTTTAAGGATTCTGTCCAAATCTTCGAGCAACAGATCCGCCATGTCTCTGCTCAACCCCTCCTTCACTACTATGCGCAAGACTGCTGTTTCAGTTGAATTCTCTGGCAGCGTATAAGCCGGCACGAGCCATCCGCGATGACGCAGCATCTCGGAGATATCAAAAACTGAAAAATTGTTGTTCTTGGGATCTTTTAGTTTGAAGGCAAAGACTGGAATATCGTTTCCGTTTGTGATGCACTCGAATGGTCCGAGTTTTTCGATCTTGCCGGATAGATAGAGCGCTATATCCTGACATGCCTGCTGAATGCGCTGATATCCATCGAAGCCCAATCGCAGAAAGTTGTAATACTGCGCGACGATCTGATTGCCGGGACGGGAGAAGTTGATCGCGAAGGTCGGCATGTCGCCGCCTAAGTAATTTACCTTGAAGATCAGATCTTCGGGAAGCTCATCCCAGTCGCGCCAGATCACCCAGCCAACACCCGGATAGACCAGGCCAAATTTATGACCCGACACATTTATCGATTTCACCCACTTGAGGCGGAAATCCCATTCCAATTTTGGCTGCAAGAAGGGGAGTATGAAACCGCCGCTCGCACCATCGATATGAATCGGAATGTCATGTCCTGTTTTTTTATTATGTTTATCCAGCGCATCGTTGATCTCTTTCACCGGCTGATACTCGCCGGTAAAGGTCGTTCCCATCGTGATGCCGATGCCGATCGTGTTTTCGTCGCAACGCTTGATCACCTCATCTGCGTTCACACCGGAGCGGCCGTTTTGCATCGGAATGAAGCGTGGCTCAATCTCCCAGTAGCGGCAGAATTTTTCCCAACAGACCTGCACATCGATACCCAAAACGATATTCGGTTTGTCCGTCGGCTTGTTCTGGGCTTTCATGCGAGCCTTCCATTTCCACTTCATCGCCATGCTACCCAGCATCACCGCCTCACTTGAACCGATAGTCGAACATCCGCACGATTTGGCCTCTGCCGGCGCGTGATAGAGATTTGCTAAGATGTTCACACAGCGCATCTCGAGCTCCGCTGTTTGCGGATATTCATCCTTGTCGATCATGTTTTTATCGAAGGTCTCAGTCATGAGCGTCTGTGCCTCCGGCTCCATCCACGTTGTGACAAATGTGGCGAGGTTGAGTCGAGCGTTGCCATCGAGCATCAATTCGTCGTGAACGATCTGATAGGCGCTGCGGGGACGCATCTCATTTTTTGGAAGTTTGTACTTCGGAACCGGCTGTTCAAGTTCTAATGATCCGAATGTTGGTGTGATCAGTTGTTTGCTCTCCTCCATCTCTTTCAAATTGTGTTTGTGCTGTAACATGTTTGCCTCCCTTGTTTTTTTTAAAACCAAACCCGAGATTGCCACGTCGCTCTACGAGCTCCTCGCAATGACAGGCGTTGATTAGTGTTTTATTTTTTCCATTCCGGTTTTTTGAAGTGGTTTATTATCAACGGCATGCCACCTAAAACTGTGACGCCCAGGATCAAAAAGGTTATGTAAAATGTCGGACTGCCTACGGTTAGCTGCGATGGTGGAAAGAAGCCGACTGTGATAGCAAATAGAGCACCTAAGATGCCGATGCCTGCAACAAACCACATACCAAAATTGCCAAACGGGATTTTGTACGCACGAGTAACTTTGGGTTGTGTGTAGCGGAGTCGAATTGCCGCAACGAAAAGTATAATGTACATAGTCAGGTAAAGAATTACTGCGAGAGCCGTGAGCAGGAAGAATGCGCTGCTGACATTTGGCATCAGAAGATAGACGAGCGAAACCGCCGTCACTATCAATCCCTGAATTAAAAGTATGTGCGTCGGCACGCCGCTCTTGTTTGTGTGTGCGAGAAATGGCGGCAGGTCGCCATCCTTGGCTGTCGCAAGAAGACCTTTGCTGGGGCCGACTATCCACGGAGTGACCGCGCCGATCGCGCCAAAAGCGAGAAAGAATCCGATGACGGGAAGCAGCCAATCGAGTTTGAAGATGTTCAAGAGATCCATAAAACCCTGCATGATCCCGGCCGTCAGACTTATTTTTTTAACTGGCAATACTGCTGCGATCGATAGTGTGCTGAGCGTAAATATAATAACTATTATAAAGGCGGCCAGGAATATTGCCTTCGGGTAATCTTTTTTCGGATTTTTTACATCGAGCGCGTGAACGGCGGAGACCTCCATGCCTGCAAAAAGAAGGACCACGCCAGCGAGGAATGAGATGTTGCTGAAGTTGCTGAAGTCGGGGAGGATGCTGTGTGATGTAAGCGTGAATTCTAAGGTATTTCCCTTCACCCACCAGGCGATTCCAAGTGCGATGATGAGTATGCCCGGGAGAATCGTGCCGCCGATAACCCCTGCAGTGGTCAGCCAACCTGATGTCTTCATACCGCGAAAGTTCATGAAAGTTGCGCCCCAGTAGATGACGAGTATCACAGCAACGTTGAAAATTTTATTGTTTGCTAGGGATGGATCCATGAAGAGGTACGACAAAGCACCCGCGGCGAAGGCCAGAATCGTCGGGTACCAGATGACATTCTGAATCCATTGCAGCCAGATCGCCAGAAATCCCCAGCGGCCCCCAAATGCTACTTTGATCCACCGATAGACGCCACCCTCCTTGGGCCAGCCGGTTGCGAGCTCAGCCGAGACGAGCGATGTTGGAATCAAAAAGATAAAGGTCGCAAAGAGGACGAAGAAGATCATAGACAACCCCTCTTTGGCCATCATCGGTAGTCCCCTAAGATTCATGATGATCGCCACATTCATCATGCCTAGAACGAAAACACTCAAATAGTGTTTTTTTGATGTACCTTTCATATTTCTCCTTTCATTATAATGGATCCCCGCCTTCGAGACTGTTGCCGAACTAAATTGTAGGGGCAACCCCCCGTGGTTGCCCTCTTATAAGGGCAGGCACTTTCGGCCTGCCCCTACAAAATCAAAATAGATCCTTCGTTACACTCAGGATGACAACCGAGCCGTATTTTCACTTAATTCTTAGCGCTGCGTTTTAGTGCTATTTTCAAAAAGTTAACCAAATACGGCGTGCCCTGATTGTACGGGACCTTTATCTCTCCGTGAAACTGCTCGCCGTAGATCATTCGTGTCTTACTCTTCATCGCCTGAATGTAGCTAGACTTTGCGATGACTTCAAAGTCCTCTTGCGGATGCGCGACCGCCCAGCCGTGGACCTCGACTGCGACGAACGGATCTGGCACTCCATCAAAGATTGGATCCTTTTTTTCTATATCTATTTCAGTTCGTGCTCTCGCCTTATCCATGGCGGTGATATCCTTCCACCCCATCGAGCGCGCATATGTGTAACCATATGCCATCGCAAGCTGTTGATGACCGCAGCAAATTCCAAGAATAGGAATGTCGGATTCGCGAATGATCTCATACTCGCCGTTGTATTCGAACATCGGCAGGTTTTGGTAGTCGGCGTTGTTTCCGCTTAAAATTATCGCAACCGGTTTTCTTTTTAGATTTTTCACCATATCGAGCGAGACCTCATAATGAGGCACGGTGAGCGTCTTGAGTCCGATGTCGAGACCCTCGACAAACTTCGCAAGCTCTGTGAAGGTAAATCCGTTCTGCTGATCGCCAACGATGAGAATATAGTCTTCATCCGGTGTATCTGGGACAGGGGGCTTTCCCGGCGAATAGAGCGTGATCGCGTTTATCTGTGCGGCGTAACCATGCCAATCATTTATGAGCAATCTCACGTAACGCGCTGAGACCGATTTAAAATCGATGATGTTGCGTAATGTGTCATTATTGTCAATCTTTGTGCCGGGAATGTCTCTCCAGCTCTCTCCATCGTGGCTCGTCTGCCAGACGAAACTCTTGAGCCAGCCATCACTGCTGTCCGGATTTGAGAGCATCCAGACGCGCGAGAGCTCTGTAGCGCGGCCCAGATCAAACACAACCCATTGCTGATCGGATCCCGGCGGTGTCGATTGCCAGAAGGTCGACTGTCCCGGGTCGTCGAGATCGTAGATATTCTTCTTGTTATAGCCGCTCGAGACCTCGATATCCTGCACGGGAACCCTGACAAGATTCATAAAACTATCATCTGCCTTTTCGTCAAAATAAAAGCGCGATTTAGCCCACGGCCCCCCGTTACTCTTTGAATCGACGGCACGCACGCGCCAGTAATAGCGCTGCTTACCACTCAAGGTATCCTTTTCTTTTTCATGGAGCCTGCTTGTGATATCTAACTTTCCTGTAATGTATTGGTTCTCCTCAGGCACGTTTTTGTATTCGATGATGTTCTTGCTGTCGAAATTTTCAGATGTGTCGATTTGAATCGTGTAAGTTCTTTTTCCCACACCACCCGTTGCGTTGAAGAATGAAAAGAGGGGATAGGGGTTGGTCACTATGACATCGAGGCTCGGGTTGTTGGTGAGTTTTGGTGCAGTGAGTGGAGTTGAGGGTTTTGAACAGGCGTTAAATATAAACAGAACAGACATCAGAATAAAGATGGAAATGCGCCTCATTTTCCCCCCAGGCTAATAATATTTATACTAATCTCCCTTATGGGGTTATACCAGACCTGACAGAATAAACAACATTTGTCTCGTACCCCATTGGATCCTCGATCGAAGTCGGGGATGATAAAACGCACAGCCCACAAACAAAAACCCCGAACTTGTTCTACAAGTTCGGGGTGAGTTGAAAAATGTTTATTGCTACAACTTACTTTTTAGCTGTCTGGATATCTTTCAAAATAATATCGCGGAATTCACTTTGGACATCGCCGGCTGTGTATGGGCTCGTGCTGATGATCGTGTGTTTGCCCTTTTGGATCATATTTGATTGATCTTCAGTGAGATTCAGTTCACTAAGAAGCTTCTTGTTTGTCTTATCCTTGATCGTGTATTCGATGATGTAATCGTTATTCTGCTGATAGTACTCGTAGTCGATCTGCATTGATTTTATGCTGCCCTTTTTGATATGAATCTTTGTTACGCCCGCTACACCTTCTGCGGTTTCGACTTTCGTGCTCTTAATAGAGCCCGCTTTGCCTTTTGCCTTTTCTTTAGTCACAGTGGCATCATCTGTTTCAGTGACTTTTACTTTTGCCTTAGCGCCTGTTTCTGTATCTTTTACCTTTGCTTTGGTGACAGAACCGCTCTCTGTCGTTACACTCTTTTCCTTGCCTTTTACTGAACCCTCTTCCCATTTTACTTTTTCAACTGTCTTGCCATCCTTTTCAATGACCTTCACCTGCTCGCCTGCAAAGAGATTCATGCTGAAACCAATTGCTAAAATACATGCTACCACCAAAAACTTTTTCATTCCTCCCCCTTTCAAAAAATTGTTATTATTGAACCAGATCGCGACAATATCATAAAATGGAGATGAAGGGAAATGTAAAAGTGAGAGAAGGGCTATCCATCTCCATTATTTCTTCTTTGCTTTTCTGATCGAATTTAGAAGGCCCTCTTCACGCACGGTTTCGATTAAGACGTAGAAGACCGGAACTAGGCCCAAGCTCAAGAATGTCGATGCGATCATGCCACCCATAACCGCTGTGCCAAGCGAATGGCGGCTCGCGGCGCCTGCGCCCTTGGCAAGCACAAGAGGCAAAACGCCTAAAATAAATGAAAATGCTGTCATTAAAATGGGTCTCAATCGGATCTTGGCGGCCAGAAGGGCCGACTCAACAATCTCTTTCCCGGCCGTTCTCTGATCCTTTGCAAATTCGATCAGGAGAATCGCATTTTTGCTAGCGATTCCGATGAGCATCACCAATCCAATCTGGCAATAGACATCGTTGTTCAATGATCTCAGCCACTGAGCGGTCAGCGCCCCTAACATCGCAAGTGGAACGGCGAACATCACCATGAGCGGCATGCTCCAGCTTTCATATTGCGCGGCCAAAAACAAAAAGACGAATATGAGAGCAAGCGTAAAGATAAGAGGTGCCATGTTTCCAGCCTGCAGCTCTTCGAAAGCGACCCCGGTCCACTCGAATCCAAATCCATCCGGCAGCACCCTGTCGGCGAGACTCTGCATGGCATTGATCGCCTGGCCCGAGCTGTAGCTGGAAGTGTTTGCGCCATTCAGTTCGACAGCGCGGTAAACGTTGTAATGTTTGATGCTCTGTACGCCGCGTATCTCCTTCACCTGAGCCAGCGCGGAGAGAGGAATCATCTCATTTTGATTATTTCTGACATACAGGCGCGCTATGTCTGTCATGTCTGAGCGGTAGTTCTTCTTCGCCTGCGCATAGACGCGATAGACGCGCCCGAATCTGTTGAAGTCGTTCACATAGAGCGAGCCTAAGTACGCCTGAAGCGTGTTGAATACATCGCTTATCTGGATGCCGAGCACCTTTGTCTTGGTTCTGTCGAGGTCGATATAGATCTGCGGGTAGTTAATTCTGAAGCTCGTCGAGAGTGGTGTCAGCGAGGGCTCCTTTTTTGCTTCATCGATCATTTTCTGTGTAACCGCGCTCAATCTGTCGAGCGTATTTCCCTCTCTATCCTGTAACTCAAACTGAAATCCTCCGGTGGTGCTTAAACCCGAGATCGGCGGTGGATTGAAGGGAATAACCATGGCACCTTCTATTTTCAGAGTCTTCATATAGATGGTGCTCATTATTGCGTTGAGGCTTAAATCTTCAGATGTCCTATCATCCCAGGGATTGAGGACCACAAAGAAGGATGAGGCGCTTGGATCGAGGCCCCCGTTGATGATATTGTATCCGCCGATTGTCAGGACGTCACTCACACCCTCGGTATTTCCCAGAATTTTCTCGATCTGGGTGGCAATCTTATCCGTGCGTTCGAGCGACGAGCCATCCGGACCTTGGGCCAGCATGAAGAAATATCCCTGATCTTCGTCGGGCAAAAACCCTGTAGGCACTATCCTGAAGAGCAGGTATGTGACGGCGATCATCCCCAAAAAGACGATCATGACCACGCGCCATTTATTTATAAATATGCCGACCAGTTTGTGATAATGAAACTTCGACCACTCCATCCCCTGATTGAATTTTTTGAAGAGGAAATTTTCTCCTCCCGATTTTGGACGCAGCAAAATGGCACAGAGCGCAGGGCTCAAGGTCAATGCGTTTATGGTGGAGATGCCGACAGCGCAAGCTATAGTCAGCGCAAATTGTTTGTATAGCTGTCCGCTGATCCCCGGTATAAAAGCGACTGGAACGAAGACGGCAAAGAGCACCAAAGTTGTAGCGATTACCGGGCCGACCACCTCGCTCATACCTTTGCTAGCCGCCTCAAGCGGTTCCATCCCCTCCTCTTCGATGAGGCGCGATATGTTTTCGACAACGACGATTGCGTCGTCGACGACAGTTCCAATCGCCAGCACCAGACCAAAGAGGGTCAGCGTGTTGATTGAAAAACCGAGCACCATCATCAGGCCAAACGTTCCTATGAGGGAGACAGGGATGGTGATCGCCGGTATCAGTGTGGAGCGCCAATCTTGCAGGAATATGTAGATGACGAGGAAGACGAGAAACATCGCCATCACGAGTGTCATTATAACTTCTTTAATCGATTCTATGACGAACATCGTCGTGTCGTAGGCGATCTTATAATTCATCCCTTTGGGGAAGTGTTTGGAGAGCGAGCTCATCGTCTCTTTGACAGCGTTTGCTATATCGACTGAGTTCGCATCGGGGAGCTGATAGACGCCTATCATAGTGGTTTTCTTGCCGTTCATGTTGGTGTACCACTGATAATTCTCCGCGCCCATCTCGACCGACGCGACATCTTTGATATAGACAACAGTGCCATCGTTGTTGCTTCGCAAGATTATATTTTCAAACTCCTCCGGTTTTGAGAGGCGACCTTTCGTTGTTACAGTGTATTGAAAGACCTGCCCGGGAGGGGAGGGCGGCTGGCCTATCGAACCTGCTGCCACCTGCAAATTTTGATCCTTCACCGCGTTTATGACATCGGAGGCAGTCATCCCCATGCTTGCTAGTTTGTCCGGATCCAGCCAGAGGCGCATCGAGTATTTTCTCTCTCCCATGATAGTGACATCGCCCATGCCGGGGATGCGCTTTAAGACATCGACTATGTTGATGTCGGCATAGTTGCTCAAATAGAGATCGTCAAATGTGTTGTCGGGAGAGAAGAGGTTGATGGCCAAAACGAGGTTTGTCGATTTTTTCTGTGTCGTGACACCGTAAGAACGGACATCCTGGGGAAGGCGGGGAAGGGCTATATCGACCCTGTTTTGCACATCGACGGCCGCGATGTCGAGATCGTAACCTACTTTAAATGTCACATTGATCGTGGCTGTGCCGTCGTTGGAACTCATCGACGACATGTATGTCATCCCTTCAACGCCGTTGATCTGCTCTTCAAGCGGGGATGTGACTGTCTGTTCCAAAACCTCAGCACTGGCGCCTGTGTATGTGGCTGTCACCTGAACGACGGGCGGTGCAATCTGGGGAAATTGTGCGACAGGTAATATTGGAATACAGATCAACCCTGCCAACACGATGAGAATCGCGATGACGCAGGCAAAGACTGGTCGCTTGATAAAAAAATCAACGAACATTGTCGTCCTCTTTTCGGTCCTTTATATTTTTTTGCATCATCTCTTTGGTCGAGACCTCTTTTGGCCTCACGCGCATGCCGGTCTTCACAAACTGCATCCCCTCGATGATGACCCTCTCTCCGGCTTTGAGGCCACTTTTTATTACTCTCATTCCGTTGTAACTGGGACCGGCGACAATCGGCCTTTCTTCCACCTTGTTGTGCTTTCCTACGACCAGCACGTAGCTTCCACCCTGCTCTTCACCGATCGCCTGCTCCGGGATGAGCAGAGTATTTGGAACCTCTTCGAGCAAAAGCTTAGCATTCATATATATGCCGGGCAGGAGTGTCTTATCTGGATTGGGAATTATCGCTCGCATTCTTATCGTGCTCGTCGTGTTGTCGATCTCATTGTTGATAAAATCGAGAGTCCCTTTTTGCGGATATTCGGTTCCGTCTGAGAATGTAAGCTTGACGGAGAGTTTTCCCTTCTGAGCGAACTTCACGATCTTCTGATATTCCGTTTCGCTTGGATTGAAGTTCACATATATCGGGTCGAGCTGGACGATCGTCGCCAAAAGGGTATTCTGTCCGGCTCCTACGAGGTTCCCCACATGGATATTTGTCTGGCCGATCCTGCCATCGAGTGGAGAGGTCATCGTGCAATAGCTCAAGTTCAGCTTTGCCTGTTCCACTTGTGCCTCGTCTGCTTCGACAGCCGCCTTCGCCTGTTCGGCTGCGGTCACCTGATTATCATAGAACTCTTTCGTGACATATTCCTTCTTCATGAGAGGCTCGTATCTCTTGACCTGCTCGACTGCGTATTCATAAGCCGCCTGATCTTTTTTGAGCTGCGCGATGCTCTTCTCAAGCGATGCTTCATACTCCCGCTTGTCGATGACAAACATGAGATCGCCCGTCTTGACATTATCCCCCTCGACAAATGCACGCTCGATCAAAAAGCCTTCGACGCGTGCGTTGATATCGACCTTTCTCACGGAAGAGATGATGCCGACATATTCAAGATAGGCAGGGGTGGTTTCGGATATCACCTGTGCGACTTTGACAGGGCGGGGCAATAAAAAAGGCAGATACTTGAAGAGATAATGCCCGCCGATGAAGACGAAAAGGAGAATGCCCGCGATTATGCATCTTTTGCGGGTAAACCAGTTTTTGTGTTTTGCAAAAAAACTACCCAGCCACTTAAAAATCTTTTTATCTTTAAATTTTAAAATCTGCGGATATTTTTTGAGAACATAATCTTTAAACTCGAGAAAATTATCTTTGATCGCAGGCCAAATATCTCTCCATTTTATATTGTCGAAATTTTTTATACCGGGACAGAACTTTGCAATAAAATCCCTCCCCTTCAAAAGTTTGTCCTTCATAGTTGCGAACAACCTTTTGATAGAGCCTTTCTCAACCTTATGTTCATCTCTTTTCATCTGTTAAGTTCCTTTCCTGGATTGTATCATATGTGGTTGAGGTAGAATTATTTGCATCCATCTCGCTTCCCATCGCGTGCATCAAGGCCACAAAAGAATTATAGAGGCTCGTCCTGGCATCGATGAGCTGTGCTCTGGCATTTGCTAGCGTGCTCTGCGCGTCGAGGAGCTCAGTGATTTCAGCCGCGCCCTCTTTGTATCTGGCGAGTGAGACCTTGTACGATTCGGTCGAGCTCTCGAGGAGTGATTTGGATGCTATCAGCTGTTCTGCGGAGGTTTTGAAATTATAGTATGCGTTCCAGACATCAGCGATGACCGACTCCTCGGTATTTTCAAACTCGGCTTGGGCAGCCTGGAGATCGGCCTTGGCCTTTTTGATAGCGTTTTGATATTCAAACCCTTTGAAAATGGGAATGTTCAGCTGTACTCCGCCATACATTCCAGTGTTCTGATTGTTGCGCATCTTCGTCCACGAAAAATCGCCCGAGCCTGTCAAAGTTGGAAAGGGGGCTCGCTTTGCTGAAGTCAGCTCCGACTCCTTCTGCTTTAACGTGGAGAAGGCCTGATTGAGGGCTGGCCTTCTCACCTTTGCGATTTCAATCATGCCATCGACACTTTCATCCACCTTTTCCACAGGAAGATCTTTGAGCTCATCGTGAACGGAAAATTGCATATTAGCAGGCCACCCGACGACACGCGCCAGGTCCCCTTGCGATATCATTACAGCGCCCTTAGCCTGTGCGAGATTGACTTTGACCTGCGACGCCTTCGAGCGGGCAAGCAGTACATCGGCCAGCGTGCTCACTCCGCTCTTTCTTCTGAGCTCCGTCGCCGCGAGGCTCATATTTGCCTCGTCGAGATTTTTAACTTGCGCCTTTTGAAGCGCTACGTTTGCGAGATAGGTATTATAAGCGGTAGGCACATCGCGCAGCAGATCCTGTATCGCCTGATTGTGGCTCCAGTTTGCGGCGATCAACGCCTCCTTTGCAGCCTTTGCTTTAGCACCTCTTCCGCCGAAATCGAAGAGGAGATAACTGATATTGAGATCTGTGCTCACAAAGTTGCTGCCGCCCTGTAATGCAGGAATTCTTCCCGCCGCGCCGCTCACTGTGCCGTTGATCTCAGGATAGTAGGTGCTCCTCGACATTCCCCAGCTGGCGGCGGCAGCTTTCGCCTGAGCCCACGCAATTCTCGTAGATGGATTATTTTTGAGCGCGATATCGATGAGCTGCAAGAGCTTTAAATCTTGTGTCGATTGATCAGTCAGGGAGTCGGCCGCG
>JBDRGF010000056.1:0-11016 GCA_043818055.1 Pseudomonadota bacterium
TGCACCTTCGCTGCGGAGGGCTTCGACACCCGGATTACTCCGACCTGTCGCCTCCTTAGCTACATGTCGTATGGACAATTCACATGGTAAACTCCTTTCAGCTTACAAGTCTGACCAGATTTATCCTGGCGCACCATCCCTGCGAAGGCAGGGATCCAGGAAGATACTATTATATATGGATCCCCGCCTACGAGATTGTGTCGTAATTGGCTTTTGGTGTCATCCTGAACGTAGTGAAGGATCTTAAGCGTTTGAAATAACAAGATTCTTCGTTTTACTCAGAATGACATTATATACAAAATCTCAATTGCGACACAGTCTCTACGCGAGGATGACAGGGAATGGGAATGGCAATTGTAACTTAATCGGACAACGGGGATATTTGTAAATTTTTACATTTTCTAATCGATCCTTTACGATATTGATATCTGTACTCGTCCAACCCTTTGAAAAAATAGCTACATCAATATCGGAGGTTTCGTTAAAGTTACCCGTCGCTCTTGAACCAAAAATCACTATTTTTTCAACTAGTTTATATAACAGAACAATCTCGATTATCCTATCCACGGTCGATCCATTTAAACCGCATTTTTCACAGTAAGGCATAATAAGATTCCTAATAGACTTCTTTCGTAACGTTTTTGTAACATATTGTTTTTATTGTAGGGGCGGGGAAAACCCCGCCCAAATCGTTTTATTACCCCGAGATTGCCACGTCGCCTACGCTCCTCGCAATGACTCCAGGGAGGAGAGATTGCCAAGCTGAGTCCCGTTCTACGGGGTCGGCCTTCGGAAACCTTCCGCCACAAATCGATGACGGACACACGCAATGACATAAACCTACCACGCTTTAACGAAGAGTTCGAAGTAAGTCTGTGGATGAGCACAGGCGGGGCATGCCTTTGGCGCCTCATCTCCCTCATGCAGATAGCCGCAATTCTGACACTTCCAGACGACCTTCTCATCCCTCTTAAAGACCTTTCCCTCTTCGATATTTTTCAAAAGACCTAAATAGCGATTCTCATGCATCTTCTCAGCTACCGCTATCGACTCAAAGACTTTGGCAATATCCTCAAAACCCTCTTCGCGCGCGACCTTTGCAAAGTCGGGATACATTCTACCCCACTCGTGATGTTCACCAGCCGCTGCTGCAGTCAAATTCGAAGCGGTGCTGCCGATAACGCCTGATGGAAAGGCCGCCTGAATCTCAACATCCCCACCCTCTAAAAACTTAAACAATCTCTTCGCGTGCTCCTTCTCCTGATTGGCTGTCTCTTCAAAGATCCTTGAAACCTGAATGAAGCCCTCATTCTTCGCCTTGCTGGCAAAGTAGGTGTAGCGGTTTCTCGCCTGTGATTCTCCTGCAAAAGCCGTCAGAAGATTTTTCTCAGTCTTTGTTCCATTCATCTTTCCCATTTTTATCTCCTTTCATCACTTATTAATTTTAATTCATTCGTTAAAATACAAGACATCCTTCGGGCAGGCTTCAATACACACCGAGCACTTCAGACAATCCTTCGATTGATACACTCCCCCTTTAAAATGGTCAATGATTTGAAGATTAATGGGGCATTCCATCTCGCAGATTCTGCACTTCACACAACCCTCTCTCATCTTCAATGGTTTTTTATGCCCTCCGATAACACTCTGCAGCGTCCCCATAGGACAAAATGAACACCATGTGCGCGGATGGTAAATGATGGCGACGACCAGGGCTATGAGGGTAGTGATGACACATATCCGCACGAAGACCGCTCCCCAGTGATAAGGGTTCGAAACATCAAAGGCTATCTGCAGGGCCATGAGTCCCATCAGGACTGCAAATACGATCCACCTGAAATTATAGTTTCTGAAAAATTCAGGGATTTTCTTATGAGGGCTTATTCGCGAGACTATCCTGTCAAAAAATGCCCCCCTGGGACATAGCCAGCCGCAGACGAATCTACCGTGAAAAATAGACCCTACAAGGCCTGTGAGCATGACGAGTGGAACTATGTAACCCAATATCGGATACTTGATCCCTCCAAAGATCGTGATCACAACCAGGAGCCACGCCATCGACTGAATCTTGTGCCTCAATTTGCTTTTGTTTTTTTCTAATTTTTCCTCAAACTTGATATTATACATCCTATTTTTCCTTTTTTATATCGCCCACCGTGTACCCAACTCCTTCGATTATACTCCTGAGAACGTCTCTATTAAGGCGTGTGCCGTAGATCTCAACCTTTCCAACAGCTGTATCGAATACGACCCTTTGAACCTCACTCTCCCGCCCAAGTGCCTTTTCAATGATATGGGCACAATGATCGGAATGCATATCCGTGACTATGATACTGATCTTTTCAAGCGCTGTATCGTCAAGCTCAAGGTCTGTGGCTTTAAGCCTCGGTTTGATGAGCGATTTGAGCAAAATGAGGGTCAGAACAACCGCTGAAAGAAATTTAACCTCGCTTGGAATCATAAAGGAATGGGAGGGATGCGCAATAGCTAAGGTATATGAAAAAACGCTATCCAGCGCCAACCCTGACAAGAGCGCAGTTGCCATCACTGAAAATAGATAGACGATGGCCGTGCGCTTTCCCATGATCTTCCATATCGTCCCTATTGTCGCGGCATTGGTCGCTGGCCCTGTCATCAAAAAGACGAGCGCCGCCCCAGGTGAAACTCCCTTTGCAATGAGAACTGCGGCGATAGGCACGCTGGCCGTCGCACAGACATAGACAGGGATTCCCACAAGCATCATCACGAGCATCGTAGCAATCCCTCCACCAAGCACACTGGCAAAAAAATCGTCCGGCACAAGGCCTGATATAACGGCAGCTACCAAAATGCCTATGATAAGCGCCCTACCGATGTCACGCGGCAGGACTCCGAAGCCGTAGTGAAATACATGTTTGATCTTTTTCCATAAGGTATCTGTGACACAACAGTCATCAGTGCAGCAACTCTTGTCCTTATGTTCAGGCTCCTCACCTTTCTCCCCAAATATCAAAACGAGGATGCCACCAATGATCCCACTAAAAAAAGCGACGACAGGTCTTACGATCGCAAAGACTGGCCCCAAGAGGCTGTAGGTGACGAGGATGCTGTCCACACCGGTCTGCGGCGTGGATATCAGGAATGATGTAGTAGCAGAACGGCTCGCCCCATGCTTTCTCAAAGATGCCGCGACTGGAATAACGCCACAGGAACAGAGAGGCAGCGGCACACCGAAAAGGGAGGCCTTTATTATTGCTCCCAACTTACTACCGCCAAGATGCTTCTCCACCTTTTCAGCAGATATGAGAACTGAAAGGACCCCCGCCACAAAAAAGCCGAAGAGCAGATATGGCGCCATCTCCGAAAATGTGTAGAAGGCGCTAATTAGCAGATGTTTTAATATTACGATCAGATGAGCTGTGTTCATCTTCCCCCCCCAAATTCGAATAAATGTAGGGGTAAGCCCCTGTGCTTACCCGCGGGCGACCACAGGGGGTCGCCCCTACAATCATTGTATCAACTCACAAAAACTATCATTCATATCATCTCTAATCCCAAAACGTGTTAAAGCAAAATCATATTTTACAGGATCGCTCGACTCAATTCTCCTAAAAAAATCTGTTATCTCCTCAGCTGTTCTAATATCAGCTGCTTTTCTTTCAGTCATCTCAAGCTTTCGTGAGATGCGGTGCATATGCACATCGAGCGGCACGATGAGTTTGGACGTGGGAATTTCATTCCAACCACCGGGATCGACAGCATCAGACCGCACCATCCATCTCAGATACAAGTTCAACCTCTTGCACGGGCTCTTCTTAAGCGGGTCTGGAAGAAGGGTGGATAAATTATGTTTGCCCGCCTTTTTAAGTTCATGAACAAAGTAAACTAACCCGTCATTCAAAGACTCCCTTTTGCAATAACCTTCACAGAAGAGCTTCTCAAGAGAGCCATAGTTTTTCACTACCTTTTTTATTCCGCAGATCAGCGCTGAAATTTCCTCGCCTGTAGTAAATCGATGTTTGAAATTTAAGAGATGTTTTTTTGAGGCATCGAGCCTTTTCAGAACATGGGACACGCTTTTGAGTATTTGAGCCACCCTACCGTAGGCAAGCGCTGATGCGATGAGCCCCACGACCTCGCGATCGCCGGCATTATCATAATTATACAAAAATTCGAGTGGATCGGGATGCACGAATTCCCGCTTATTGTATTTCGCATAAAGCCTGTTGAGAGTCTTTTTATCTATCTTTGCCATCACACCTCTTTATAAAGATATAGACCGATCGCTTCGCAGAATGTCAATTGGAAAAGACTAAATACTAATATCGTGCTCGGATTTTTTGTAGGGGAGGGTTTCAAACCCTCCCATTATAATAAGTGGGCAGGTTTTAAACCTGCCCCTACAACAGGACCCGAGTATAGCAATACTACAAAAAACCGAGATACCAGATTGTTTTTTCGCGGCAGGAGACTAGGGCTGAGGGATAGAGCTTTATAGCCTTATCTGGTTCTTTCAGAATTAAATCGACGATATTCTTTTTCGTCTCATCGCTCACCAAAAAGAGGGCGTTTCTTGCCATGTTGATGATCGGAAGGGTCATTGTGATGCGCTCGCTTACAGGCATATCAGGTGGAGCCTCAGCTGAGACTACATATTTTTCCTTTTCATCCAAGGTGTAACTTCCGGGAAAGAGAGATGCCGTATGACCATCAGGTCCAATCCCCATGAGCATCAGATCAAAAACAGGGTCAGCACTCCCAAAAAACGTGCGGATCTCCTTTTCATATCTGATGGCTGCCAGCTCAACTCCGTCTGCGTCAGTGGATATAGGATGAACATTTTCATCAGGAATCGGAACCTTCGAGATAAACGAAGAGTGGGCTAGCCAAAAGTTGTTCTCCTGATGATTTTGATCGACAAAGCGCTCATCCCCCCAGAAGAGGTGAACATCCTTCCATGGCATCTGTGAAAGATAAGGTTCCCTGGAAAAGAGCTCATAGAGAGGCTTTGGCGTGTGGCCGCCGCTCAAGACAAATGTGAACAGCCCCCTCTTCTCTACAGCATCCTTGGCCATCTGAGATACCAAGCTTGCGGAGGCCTTACTCAGTTCACTTGAGTTTTTGAAATGTGCTACTTCAAGGCCCATCCCAAGCTGCATCAATCACCTCGTTTTTTTTAGAAACGTCACTTAGTAGTTTTTGACGGATCAACTTTGACAGGTTTGTCTGTTGTTTTTGCAGGAGGCATTTTCATACCACGATCAGCCGCTTTCCCCTTCAGCAGCCTTTCAAGTTCCATCTCCCCCTTCGACATCGGCTTTGTCCTGCTGCCACTACCCTTATTTGAAGATGGCGGCCTTTGCGGCATCGCCTCTCTTTTCACTTCCGGGCTTTTCTGATGGCAGGAAATCTTCACCAGCCCCAGCATACTTAGATTGTTGAATGTATAATGAAAGGTGCCGATGATCAACAGCATCGATAGTCCGACAGAAAACCATGCTATGACCTTGAAAAAAAATTTTCCTCTTTATCAGCTGTATATCGGTCATATTATTCAGCCTTCCTTTTTTTACCGTACGAAGAGAAAAAATTCAGTATTTCTAGATAATCAAAATATCGCGTCATAGTGTTGAATGCAAACTTTGCCGCAACACCCTTTTTTCTTTCAAAAATAAGAATCCCATATTTCAAGACCTGTTGACAAAGAGCGCTGTTAGCCCCATTCAATATCACCAGATCCCCAGGCCGTCTTAGTGGCCTTTCAAGAGCGGCTGTCAGATCGGTTAAATAGCTCAATTTGTTAAGCCCCCTAACTTCTTTTTTAAGATAGATTGCGATATCGACATCTTTTGCATTCTCTCTACCTTTGGCTACCGAGCCGAAAAAATATCCAAGCATGACATTTGAATCAGCCTTCAAAATTTTTGTGAGCCTCTGTAGCTTCTCCCTCTCCAATTTCATAGCATATCCTTACCAAATTTGAATAGACAGCTCAACCAGAATAAAGCGAAGGCGCTTAATGAGATTTGAGATCTTTATGAGCAGTTTTAGCGATAGGAATCTCGTCCCATTTTGTCGTAAAGCGGTTTGATCGCTTTGAGCGTTTTATTCGCCAGTTTTTGTCCACACCCTCTGATGCAAACTGAATCGCTCCTTCGGCGATATTACGGTTGATCTCATCCAGCACCGCCATCGCTTTTCGTTTCCTATCCTCATTAGATGGATCGTCAAAGATGTTCGTCTGCTGTTGATTCGCAGAGTGGATTCCGGTGAACATGATGCCGGCCTTCTTGTATTTGAGCCCCTTTTTGTAAATCTTTTTCAGCTCTATCAATGCATGTTCGATGAGAGTGGGAGTATAGGCCGTTGGAGTTAAGAGCTCTGCCGTGGAAAGATAAAAGAAGTTCCCCTTGTTTTTAAAGCGATCGGTCAGGATATAGACTTGGATGGATGATGCGAGGGAAGATTGAGCTCTCAGCTTTTCGGCCCCCCTTGCGATATAGGTCGAGACTGCCTCTTCGAGATCGCCAAGCTTTGTCACAGGGGAGCCAAATGATCTCGAGCATGTTATTCCCTTTTTAGAGGGCGGCTCATCTTCGAGCCCGATGCATGCCTCGCCTCTGAGCTCCAAAACAGTCTTCAACCCGACGATACTCATATGTTTTTTCACCC
Source organism: Pseudomonadota bacterium (assembly GCA_043818055.1). Lineage (GTDB taxonomy): Bacteria > UBA10199 > UBA10199 > 2-02-FULL-44-16 > JBDRGF01 > JBDRGF01. The sequence continues at coordinate 6,652 of JBDRGF010000056.1, forward strand.
ACGCGTCGGGCAGATCCTTCAGCTGCCGGGCGTTCTTTATTCCGTGCCCGATTAGAAACTCAGAATATTTTCTGCCTATCCCCCAGACATCCCCCACCTCAAGCGACTCGAACAGCGCATCGATATTTTCTGTGGCACTCAGATCGAGAACTCCCTTATATATATCATTTTTCTTCGCCACCTCGTTTGCCGCTTTGGCTAGCGTCTTTGTCGGGGCGATGCCGACGCTGACGGGGATGCCCGTCCAACGTTTGACCCTCGCCCTTATCTGCCTGCCATATTCTGTTATCTGATCCGGCGAGAGGCCTTCAAATGATAAAAAAGCCTCGTCTATCGAATAGACCTCCATGTCGAAACCGAAGCTCCCGATGGTCGCCATCACGCGCTCAGACATGTCGCCGTAGAGCGCAAAGTTGGAGGAGAAAACCTTCACACCATGTTTTTTAAATAGACCTTCGCACTTGAATGACGGCACTCCCATCTTGATGCCAAGTTTTTTGGCTTCGTTGGATCGGGCGATCACGCATCCATCGTTATTTGAAAGGACTACGACGGGGACCCCTTCGAGAGAAGGGTCAAAGACCCTCTCGCAGGAGACGAAGAAATTGTTGCAATCGATAAGGGCGAAAAGCGTATGTAGCATGTGGCATGTAGCATGTGGTAAAAAACTTGTTAAACGAGCTTTTCCTACATGCTACATGCTACATTCTACATGCGCTTTTTGGCTTGTTAAAGCTTATGGATCACATACGTCACCACGCCCCAGACCTCGAAGCTTGAATCTTCAGTGACATCGATTGGAGAGAATTCTCTGTTTTCGGGCATGAGATAGATTTTGGTTCCGCTCTTCTTTATGCGCTTGACTGTGAGTTCACCATTTATGGCCGCTATCACGACCCTGTTGTTTGAGGCCTTGAGCGCCCTGTCGACGATGAGGGTGTCGCCCGAATAGATGCCCGCCTCCCGCATCGATTCCCCCTCCACCTTTACAAAGAACGTGGCTGAAGGGTGCTTTATGAGGTGCTCGTTGAGATCGAGCTTGTTCTCTACAAAATCGTCAGCGGGTGATGGAAAGCCGGCTTGAACACGGGCGATGAAGAGTGGGCGCTTCTGTTCAGCCCCTTTTTCGAAGGCCGAAATTTCAGTTATCGTGAGATCCTTTTTCATACTTAGGTATAGCGTAGGGGTCGGCCCCTGTGCCGACCCGTTATAATGGGCAACCGCTGGGGGTTGCCCCTACAATTTCAATAAACATGTATTTTATTTTGCGACAGTTATAAGTATATCAGGGGTGGGAAGAGGACAATAGGAAAGTTGATATGTAGGGGCAGGTTTCAAACCTGCCCCAAAAACAATTCCGGGCGGGTTTGAAACCCGCCCCTACAAAAAATCGCACATGTGATGGGGTTTAAGCAAAAAAACCTTTTATTCATCTTTTTTTTTGAAGGTGATTTCAACTTCAGAATGATCACCAAGAAGCAGGCAATCTCCAACGGATATAGGAATTTGTGGTGTGGAAACCTCATAATATTGACCCGACCTTAACAATACAGCACTACCTGATCCCATATCTGTAACAAAGAGCTTTCCATCCTGATCTACGATCAATTTTGCAGCTTGATCCGGAATTTCAGCATTGTTGAACGTTATATTTGCATCTCCTCCAGGATTTTTACCGATGATTATCTCTCTGTCCCCTTCTCCAATTCTTTGATCTTTTTGTAATTTTCCATTTACTTTAATTTGCATTGTAGCCACACACCTTTGCAATGACGAAGTTCTTCCAACTCCTACCGCTTGCATATTTGGAATGGTATAAGCAGCTGTTTCGGCCTTAGGCGCAGGTACTACGCTATACTGCTCGCCAATCTGAGTTTGAGGAGGAGGAATAGCCGGCATCCTGGGTTTTGTTTTGTAAGGATCCTCGATTGGAGGCGTGGCATTCGGCAGTGTGGCCTCGCCGGGGTCTTCGGGTTCAATTTTATTTAAAAAGAGTCCACCATTATATGAAACTTCATAACAGAGGCTTCCTCCTATTGATATCACATCTCCATGTGACAAACTCAGAACGTCTGCATCTGTCATATTTTCATTAATGACAGGGATTGAGTCTGGACCTAACAATAACTGAAGACTTGTCGTCCAGCCGAAAACCCCCAGGTTTCCATCTCCCTTTCGGAAAATTGATAAAATGCTCTCTGGAGAAAAATCTTCTAAAACAAGTAAATTAGATTCTCCTTTGCGGCTTGTATCTCCAGTAACAAGAAATGATCCTTGATCGCTCAATTTAATTTCAATTTGTTCCGGCGCTGTTGCTGTCATAAAAGCGGGTAAACTGGGAGCTGTTGGAGTTGAGTCTTCTTGACCAGTTTCTTCTAAATTTGGCAAATCTTTTCTTGTAGGCGTCTCTCCCGAGCCGTTTTCTTCTCGAAGACTACCTGTAGCATTCGGTGTATTCTCACGAATTTTTGCGGCAGGAGTTCCGGGTACAGTTGTTGGTTTATTGTCCTCTTCGACTTGTGCAGGTTGATCGAAAAATGATTCTTCTGAAATATCAATCTTAAATCTAAATCCGCAGACCTCGACTATGTCACCATCAACCAGATCTAAACCTTTTGACTTGGGTGAATATTCAACTTCACGAAGGGGATTCGTATAATCCAAATTTTCAATTTTAACAGTAATGGATGAATGAGTTGGAGTAATAAAGATGTTATATTCCTGACTATCCGAATCATATAGCACTGTGAATACTACAAAAGGGGAATCTTCTGTTTGATTATCAACAAAAACAGCAGGCAGTTCGGCGTCAGGGCAAACGATAGAGGGTCTATGGGACGAGGTTGAAAAGGCCGTCGTTTTCACAAGAAACAGACGTTCATTTCTTAACTCATCGGTCATGCCAAATGGCGCCCTTTCAAATCTAAACGTCGGTATATTTCCCGTAATTATTTTAGGAAATCTTATTTCATCACTTTGCGCTTGTTCTGGTTGATCTGCTACAAATCGAAAGAGAGGGTGGCTTTGTCCTGCTCTTGCAGTATGTGGTCCACCATTGAGAAGACTCTTCAGATGCCTACCGGAAGCAGCAGGGGTTGATGTAAAAACGGGGTTAAACCTTGTAACCGTATATGTAAACCCTCTTCCATCATCATCAATCTTCTGAACCTTTACTAAACCACCCCCAATTTCAAAGGTAGTAAAATGATATTTTCTTTCCTTCTCAATTTCAAAATTATCTCCCTGTTCTAATCTGGAATCACCTTCTTTTACATTTGACCTCGCTCCAGTAACCTCTTCTTTTAGAGCGAAAAAATTTCCCTCTATATCGGTTTGTATGGCGATTATATCCAACGTATCGAAGAGAATAATCGGATATCTGCACGCTGCTAATATCTTGGGATTTACACGCCCTGTGATAAGAGAGTTGCCGGGTTTTAAATTTCCGTTTGGATCGGTATCGAATTGAAAATCAAGCGGAAGAATTTGATCTTCAGGTCCGAGAAGACATGGCCATGTTTTATTTAAATCGGGTTCTTGAGCCTTTACTGAATCTCTATTCTGATCTATTCTATACCCAATCTTCTGACCTTGAAATTCAATATTTCCCTCTTCCGGCAGCCAAAGACCATCAATTCCGGGGGGTAGAGGATTACCATTCAATCTCACACCTTCATTCATACTGGTCAAAAGCAACCAACGGCCAAAATCCCCAACTCCGCGACATTTTATTTCACACACCCTGTTCTTATGACCGACTGTGATAACGCCATCATTGATGCTTCCACCTATACCTATCTCCGTTCCAACATTCAAACGCCTCAATGGTAGAACCAACTGAGGTTCTCCATTGACCGAAGAAATTCCCATATTCACATCGTGTAACGGATTTACCATCCAGCCTGACCAGTTTTGAGAGGATGCGGATTTGTTACTCAATGACTGAGCCCGAGCTGGTGCACTTGGTGGATTCAATTTCACTAATGAATTTGTGCCGACACCTGTGCCTGGTAATTTTCCAATACTCACTTAAAACTCCTTTAGCCCCCCATACTGCTAATATTATCGGATGAACTGCTGATTTTGTTGCTAATTAACCGGCCAAAAAGTGTACTTTTTTTAGGTTGTTTTTAAGTTATTGTTTTTAAAAGATAATATTTTATCTGTTTTTCCATATTTTTGTCTCTTCGTAGTTTTTGAGCTTTTAAGATTTTTATTTTTCAGAAAATTCGCAGCCGAAGCTGTGGATATGTGGGAAAGTCGATGAGGTTGCGAAGATTGTGGACAGGGGGTGGAAAACGGTCTCTTTGTTTTCCACGCCCTGTCCACAATCTTCGCGTCGACTTTTCCATATATCCACAGCTG
>JBDRGF010000057.1:0-10882 GCA_043818055.1 Pseudomonadota bacterium
ACAGCCCTCAAGGAGGGCGAAGGAACTGTCACAGTAGAACCTGAGTCGGGGGATGCGATTCTTTTGAGCGAGAAACATGCCTGCCCACATTGCAACATAAGTTTTCCTCCGTTAACTCCTCAATTATTTTCATTCAACAACCCGATCGGCGCCTGCCCCGACTGCGAAGGGCTGGGGGTCAGGCAATATTTCTCGACCGATTTTATAATACCGAACCGGAATTTGAGTTTGAGAGAGGGAGCGATCGCACCGTGGCAATCAAAATCATCCAACTATTACATCAACCTCTACACCGCGTTATCCAAACATTATAATTTCAACATCTACACACCGTTCGCCGACCTCCCGAAAAAAATTCAGAATCTCATCCTATATGGATCGGGCGATGAGAAGATACGCTTTAACTTCGACGGAAATGACGGCAGGGAGCACGCCTATCACACCCCCTTCAAGGGAGTGATTCCGCATTTGGAGCGAAAATATCGCGAGACCACCTCCGACGACGTCAGGGAGTGGCTGGGAAAATTCATGAGCAAGAGGCCATGCCCAACCTGCAAAGGATCGCGTCTCAAACCGATGGTATTGAACGTGAAGGTAGGAGAAAAATCGATTGCGGATATCGCATCCCTCTCTATCAGGGATGCTTATACTTTTTTTAGCGATTTAAAGCTGGGAGTGATGCAAAAGACGATCGCAAAAAAACTGCTTCAGGAAATAACAGAGCGTCTCAAATTCATGATCGATGTCGGGCTCGATTATCTCTCTCTCGACAGGCACTCGACAACGCTCGCCGGCGGAGAGGATCAAAGAATAAGGCTCGCGACACAGATCGGCTCAGCGCTAACGGGGGTTCTCTACGTGCTCGATGAGCCATCTATTGGGCTTCATCCCAGAGACAACTCGAAGCTGATCGAGACACTCAAAAGATTGCGTGATCTGGGAAATACGGTGCTCGTTGTAGAACATGACAAGGAGACTATGCTCGAGTCTGACCACATCATCGATCTTGGACCGGGTCCAGGTCAGCAGGGTGGAAAGGTCGTCGCGTTTGGAACGCCGGATGAGATCATGGCTATGCCGCAATCGCTGACTGGTAAATATCTCTCAGGCAAAAAGAGCATTTCTGTCCCAAAAAAGAGAAGAAAACCGGTAGGCACCCTCACTCTCAAAGGGGCACGCGAACATAATTTAAAAAATATCAATGTCGAAATTCCGTTGGGAACGTTCATCACGGTATCCGGAGTCTCCGGCTCCGGTAAATCGACACTCATCACAGACACCCTTTTGCCTGCATTGAAGCAGAGGCTCTACTCATCAAAGGAACCGGCGGGAGAATACAGAGAGCTGATCGGCTGGGAGAAGATCGACAAGGTGATAGATATCGATCAATCCCCGATTGGCAGAACACCCAGATCGAATCCGGCGACTTATACAGGTATATTCACACCGATCAGGGAGCTCTTCACCCAACTCCCCGAATCGCGTGCGCGAGGCTACAAACCAGGCCGTTTCTCATTCAACGTAAAAGGTGGACGATGCGAGGCCTGCGAGGGTGACGGCACGATTCGGATAGAGATGCAGCTGATGCCGGATGTATATGTGAAGTGCGAGCAGTGCGAGGGAAAGCGTTTCAACAACGAGACACTCGAATTAAAATACAAGGGGAAGAACATCTCTGAAGTTTTATCCATGACAGTAAATCAGGCAGCAAAGTTTTTTGAGAACATCCCGAGCATAAGAAGTAAGCTCGAACGCATGAGAGAGGTGGGACTTGGCTACATTGAGCTTGGGCAGTCTGCGACAACACTTTCAGGCGGAGAGGCACAGAGGATAAAGCTTTCAAAGGAGCTGGCAAAGTATTCTACCGGGCAGACCCTCTATATCCTCGATGAACCGACGACAGGACTTCATTTCGATGACGTTGAAAAACTGCTCGACGTCTTGGACCTTCTGGTCGATAAAGGAAATACAGTGATAGTGATTGAACACAACCTTGACGTCATCAAGCATGCGGACTATTGTATCGATCTCGGGCCGGAGGGTGGAGAAAAAGGTGGAGAAATTGTAGCAGTAGGCACGCCTGAAACTCTGGCAGCCGATAATAGATCGTTCACGGGAAGTTATTTGAAGAGGGAACTGGATAATAAATAATTTATCGCAATGAGGGTCCCTCCCCTTTATAATGGGAGGCTAGGTGGGGTAAAGATTTACCTCCCCCATCCCCTCCTTATAAAGGAGGGGCGCAATAACCAGTAACCGTTTTTAGGAGATGCTTATGAAAAATAAATTTTTATGTTTTACAATTCTCGGAATCTTTTTCGCAATCTCGCTGCCGATGATAGCATCGGCTGAGATGAGATCAGTTGAGAGAACATTTTCTGTCGGAACGAAGAGCCTTTCGATTCAGGCGATCTGCGATTCACAATCGATCAAGAAGACCGAATCGAGGCTTGGCGAAATCGGAATCGAGGCCTCTTCATTATATACAAGGCTCATAATGACAGAACAGGGAGAGATCAACGCCCTCCCCCCTAAAAAAGCCTTTCCCCTTTCACAGGATATGTTCGAACTAGTATCAGAGGGATTAAAGCTCTCTGAGGAGACCGACGGCTGGTTTGATATCGCCTCCGCCAAACGAACTTCCTTCGCATTCACAACAAAGGATTGGCGCAGACTCAAACTCGACAAGGAAAACAAAACGATATCCTTTAAGAGCAAAAATATGCAGATTCAACTCGATGAGATATTTTTCGCATTTTTGGTCGATCGCCTGACCGAGAGACTCTCATCTGAGGGATACTCGAACTATTCTATCTGCATCGATAACAGCATCTGCAGAAATAACGGAAATGATATCTACACGAAATGGCAATATCAGGTGGTGCTCGCTGGTGGCGAATTTGCCAAGCGCGCCTATGCATACTGGGTCTCCGACATAGCCTACACAGAGATCACACCTGAAAAACTTGGAGACGAGCTTACCGATGCTAAGAGCGGCGATAAGGTTAGACAAGAGCTTTTGAGCGCTACTGCGATGGCTCATAAATCGACTACGGCTACAGCGATGGCGATAGCTGCTTATACGGTCGGACCCAAAGGTGCAGAAGCATTTATCAAGCGCTATCCGCAGATCAAGGCTATCATCGTCACGCCTAAGGAGATGTTCACATCCCTTGGCATGGAATATAAATCACCCGACTATCAGAAGGAGCTGCAGGATATCACAGCATCTCCCGATCTCGGGCCTAAGGATATGAAGCTTAGGAAAAAGGAGGAGGAGTGACAAAATATTTCATAAGGGTTCTTCTCATCTTTTTTTTGCTTCCATCCTCTCTCTTAGCTGAGGAATACAATACCGAGATGAAGCTCTACCCCAAGCAGTTCAAACTCGACGAGGGAATAGCTGTCGGCATCATCATCATGGATCAGAAGCACCAGGATTCCAAAATAACTCCTATAATGGAGAAGTTGGAACTTGAGGCAAGAGAGATTTTTGCTCCACTCGATGAAAGAAATCTGACGAGCGACATCATAAGATTCAACAGCACTGATAAGCCGAAGGCTTTCAGCTCCACACCTTTTTTTGCAGCTATCATCGATTCGGCAGTGATAATTGCTAAGGATACCAGAGGAGAGGTGAACCTCTTCGAACCAAATAATACAAAGTCCTATAAGAAAGTCCGCGTCAACCTCAACAAGTCACTCATCAATGTTGGGGATAGCAATATTAAGGTGAACATAAAACCGATCGTTCCGGGATTCATAGCGGACATGCTGATAAAAAGAATTGAGGCTCTGGGAATTCAAAATGCCCTCGTCAAAGTATCCAATTCCTATAAAGCCATTGGCACTTCAAACAATGGGCCATGGAAGATTCAAATACATGATCCGGTTGGAGCCTTCACTAACAGGGCTATCTACGTCAGCATAAAGGATGCTGGCCTAACGACAATAAATTTCAAGCTCTTCAAAGAATATCTTATCGATTCATCACCACCTTCGGATGACTTAAGCACTGTCACAGTGATCGCGAAGAATAGCGCAACTTCAGCGACCTTCGCCTTCGCAGCCTTTAAAATGGGAATGAATGGAGCAAAGATAATGCTTGAAAAGTTCGGATATAAGGGGATTATATCGAGCAAACAGGGAAACTTTATAAGAACAAATGGCTTTTAAAAAAGGAGAATAAAATGTCTGACAAAGAAAAAAAGGATTTAGAACTGCCGGAGATGGATGATTTCGATGAGAGCGACGCTGAAAATCTCGACTACGAAGATGAGAATTTCGACGATCTGCTCTACGGCGGTCCGGATGAGATGGTCGCAGCCTGCATGACAATCGCCTGCGAGCTCAACAAGATTCGCAGAAAACATCATGACGATGACAAGGCGTTAGAAGAAGTGAAGAAGACTTTCGATTACGTCATGGAAAAGATGGGTGAAGCTACAGAGGAATAATATGCCCTCTAAAAATCCTAGTCTCGTAATAGCACTGGGTGGCAACGCTATCAGCAAGCCTGGTATGCGTGGGACTATCAGCGAACAGTATTATTCGACCAGAGAGACGATGCATCACGTTGTGAAAATGATCTCTGCCGGGTACAAGAAAATTCTGATCACCCATGGAAATGGGCCACAGATAGGCAGCGTCATTTTACGAAGTGAGATGGCTGCAAAGGTGACTTATACCCTTCCGATTGACACCTGTGTTGCCGACACACAGGGCGGCATGGGATATATGATTCAACAGGTGCTATCCAACTGTTTGCGTGACAAGAAAATCAAAAAACCGGTTATCACTCTGATTACACAGATTGAGGTCGACGCACACGATGACGCGTTTGAAAATCCATCGAAACCGATTGGTAAATTTTACACCAAACGACAAGCGATGGAGCTGATGGCTGGTAAGGATTGGTGCATGCGCGAGGATGCAGGCCGTGGTTGGCGCCGTGTAATCGCATCACCCAAACCAAAAAAGATTTTAGAGGCAGAATCGATTAAAGAGCTCTTTCATAAGGGGCATATAGTTATAGCAGCCGGTGGCGGCGGAATCCCAGTCAGCCTCAATCGACTTAAGAAGTATTACGGAGTGGAAGCGGTGATTGACAAAGATTTATCAAGCGCCCTTCTCGCGCACTCTATCAAAGCCGATATTTTATTGATATTGACCGGTGTTGAATATGCGTACACCAGTTTCGGAACGAAGAAACAAAAGGCCCTTAAAAACACAAATATCGCTGAACTAAAGAAGCTTTTAAAAGCTGGAGAATTTGCAGCTGGAAGCATGAAACCGAAGATCGAAGCCTGCTTAAATTTTCTAAAACATGGTGGGAAAAAAGCGATCATCACCTCTATCCCGAATATCCAAAAGGCCCTGAAGGGTAAAACGGGCACGCATATTGTGAAGTGATCTCAAACAAATCCGGTAAAAAAATGAGAGGCTTTGATCAGCGATATTTTATTAGTTAAAAACTCATTATTTGTTCTATGCAAAACCTGATATCTGAAAGGAATATTCAGACGTTCAGAAAAGTAAATTAGGTGAGGCGAAATATTCTCATCGGCCAGCTTACATTCCACAACAAACCAGGGCGTGTAGTCTTTCCAGTCTGACGGGGGCCTGCTATAAAAACCATCTTTTCCTTTAAATCTCCCTCCAGAATCTTTCAATATATCTGTGTATATACATACTGAAATTTTCGCCTCAAAGCAAAAATAAATGCAAGTTTTTTTGCTTTGAGGCAAAAATTTCCGCAATAAAATCTGACCGTCGTTGATTTCGTGGGACCTGAACAATCTACTCGACTACAAACCCACTCCTCAGAAGCCTGCTATAGGTAAAAAGATATGAAATGCTTTTGGCAAGACCGTAGGTCCTCACCTGAAGTGCTTGCAGATAGAAGCGGCGCGCCTTGTATTTTTCCGATGGAATCCTTTTATCCCACAGATATTTATATAGCCTCACGAGATGTTTTTGCTTTTTGGGATAAACCTTTCTGAAACGCAGTTTGCGCCACTTCAATTGATCGAACCTGTCTTTCTTGCCTTTTGCTGATGATGAAACTGAAAATTGATATCTGTAGAGATCCTCCTCCACATCTGTAACAAAATTGAGTATGTTGTAGTAATGTGAATCCATCACAACAGTCGGTTTGTGAGGATCAAAGAGATACGGAGAGCACCTGTAGTATTTGGTTTTATAAGTTGATTTGATCTGATTCATCGTCTTCCTCATCCCTTCAGCCAGCATCTTATGCCAAATTTCAATCGTATCCCGTTCACTATAGATTGAATAGGGCGCATCGGATTCACCCCCATTTTTTGTAAAGACGAGATCACCACCGATGAACACAAAGGCGTGCGTATATACCTCACCTCCATGGATGATGCCGATATCTCCAACTCTCTTCTGATCCCGATTCCCAATTGTGTGACACCCCTCTCTCTGTGCCCAAAGAACAGTTTCATCCTTGCCGCTCCAGCGAGGTGTCTTTGCGTATCCCATTGCATACATGACAGCACCAAAACAGTTAGGACCGATATCAAAGTGCTGTTTTGATATCATATTTCTGACACGCTGTGGGAGAAACGGCACGATCGGCAGGAGATATACAGACAACCCTCTGAACTTTTTATCTCGAAGTGATAATTGAACTGTGTAAATTTTCCCGGCAGTAAATACAGGATCTCTTGATAACTTGCGGCTCCATTGCATATTTGAACCGATAATTTTATAGAGATCGTTCACATTTGTAGCCACAAGATAGTAGCGTCCATCCTTGATCATCCCATGTGGCCGAATGACCGACGACCCATTTCTATTGGCGACTGGAATTTTTTTGTTTTTATTATAGTATGGCACGCTCAGATAGTAACTCGCTCCCTCTTTTACAAGCTTCAAGCCGAGAGCTTTGGCATTTTTAGTTTGTGTCGTTATTGAATACTTGTATCGGCCTACAATATTCCGTGACCACCAGCGGTTCAATTCAACAGTTTGATACCAAAAGCCTGGCAGATTAAATCTCTTTATAATTTTTTGAAAATCCGGATGTTTTCTATTATAAGTTGTTCCATTCACTCGAATGTTAACAGCTTCATCAGCCTGAACAGCACCATCAAAAGTGCGATCTTTGTTACTCTTGTCGTAGTGAACGATTTGAATATTCTTCCCACTTTTTTCAGCGGCGTATGTTACTCGCATAGTTTTGGAAACAGACATCTCGACCTCCTGAAGAGCGTTCTTGTTTGAATTCAGTCTGGTTATCGGTCAATCCTATATATTTGTTGCTAGTTTATTTATTATTATTTTTCAAGGCATTATGGTGATTGTCATTACGAATTAACCAAATAAAGAAAAAACCAAACATTTGCACCGAAAGTCTATATCCAGGTGTCTTGTTAAAGGCAGTTATTAGTGCATAGTGCATAGTGTTTAGTGTTTAGTCTTTAGTGTGTAGTGTGTAGTGAAAAGTAAACACTACACACTGCCTTTAGAGAACAATCACCTCCGTCACCATTTTTTCCTGTTTTTTAGCACAAGCTATATTGGCTATTCGTAATATGGATTCATAGTAGCCCATTTTACGCGTAAAATGGGTTATGTTAAACTCAAAGTCCAAACACAGATTTTATAATATCCCACAAAGGAAGACTCCACTATAACCCTTTGAAATACCTGCATTTTACTCCAAAAACCCGCTTGCCATGGAAGATTGTTTATGATAGCTCAATTACGGCAGTTATTAGTGCGTAGTGTTTAGTGTGTGGTGAAAACTAAACACTACGCACTAAGCACTCTACACTGCCTTTAGCGAGAGTGGCGGAATTGGCAGACGCGCAAGATTCAGGATCTTGTGGCCGTAAGGCTATAGGGGTTCAAGTCCCCTCTCTCGCACATATTTGTTGATTTGCGGTGATTACCATCGCCGGAAATCTTACAACCATGGGTGCAGTTTTTAACAGACGCAACTTGTAATATATGATTACTACAATAGCAATTGGCTAGAATCTTGGGTGTCTGAAATTTTAGTTTTTAAAAATTTTAGACCATGCACCTTAGCGAGCTTGGAACGGGCTGACACAGGGGTCAGCCCCTACAAAAATCAAAAGACACCTATTTCACAGCTAACTCAAAAGTGATTTTACTCGTGATAGATATTTTAAAAAAAATTTCCATTCTCACTTTTCGCTGGACAAAGGCGATAATCATCTTTCTTGTTACGCTCACCTTCGTGTTTCTTGCTGCGATCACTACTGCCTATTTCTATTTCTCCCAGGACCTTCCAAACATCAAATCGCTTCAGGATTATAAACCTCCTGTGATTAGCGAAGTCTTTGCCGCAAACGGCCAGAAGGTCGGCGAGTTTTGGGAGGAGTGCCGAATATTCACGGAATACGATAAAATTCCAAATTTGGTCAAGCTGGCGTTCATCGATTCGGAAGACGCGAATTTTTTCTCACACAGGGGAGTTGATTTTCGTGCGATCGTCAGGGCTTTTATCGCGAATATTCAGGCTGGAAAAATAAAAGAGGGAGGGAGCACCATAACCCAGCAACTCACACGCTCTCTGCTGCTCTCCAAGGAGAAGACCTATGCACGAAAAATCAAAGAGGCTATTCTTGCAATCAGGCTTGAGAGGTCATTTGACAAGGAGCAGATCTTAACGCTCTACCTGAACCAGATATATCTCGGCAATCGTTCCTATGGCGTCGCTGCTGCCGCACGAAATTACTTTCATAAAGAGTTGGATGCTCTGACGATCGCTGAGATCGCGCTGATAGCAGGTTTGCCATCGGCACCTCATGCTTATTCTCCTCTTATAAATCCAGCTGCAGCAAGAAGCAAACAACTCTACGTCATAAAAAGATTGCTCGAACAGGAGCACATCACAAAGGATGAAGCCAAAAAGAACATCGATGCCGCTCTTACATTATACAAAGCCCCTACAGACCAGGAATATAATCAACGAATTGCTCCATACTTTGTGGAACATGTAAGAAGAATAGTGAAGGATCAGTATGGGGACGATGAGCTATATCACAGGGGACTTAAGATTTACACGACATTGGATGTCCAAATGCAGGAGTTCGCAACTCAAGCTCTGCGCCACGGCGTAGAAGCTCTTGATCATAGACAGGGTTTCAGAGGGGTAAATCAAATAAAAGTTTTAGAGAAAAATCCATGGGACACGGCTTATTCATTTCCGCCTGGTAAAAGCATCGCAATTCTTCCTACACCATCTTACGCTGATAAACTGGATCTATTTGAAGCTACTGTGACAGGGTTCGACAACCAGAATACCAAAATCCGCATTAAAGAGAACTTTGCAACAATAGAGCCTAGCGGTATCAAGTGGGCCAGGTCATTCAACACAAAGATGCGCGGCTACGAGGATGCTACATATGTCCGCGACCCACGAAACATTTTAGCCATCGGAGACAGAGTATATGTGACAGTTGACGACAATGGAAAATACATTCTTTCGCAATGGCCAAAGGTACAGGGAGCACTCTTTGCAATGGAGCCATCCACCGGTTTCGTGAAGGCCATCGTCGGCGGCTATGATAATACGAGCGAATTCAACAGGGCTACCCAGGCGCTAAGGCAGCCGGGAAGCTCTTTTAAACCATTCGTCTATGCTGCTGCACTCGACAAGGGATATACATACAGCACTATCATCAACGATTCAGAGATCGAATATGAAGAGAGTAAGGGTAAGATGTGGACTCCTAAAAATTATAGCAACAAATTCAAGGGTCCAACAACTTTTCACAACGCCCTCGTCTTTTCAAGAAATGTTCCGACGGTCAAGATCACTTTTGATATAGGGGTAAACTATCTGACAGCCTTCGCAAGAAAATTCGGATTCACTTCACAAATAGACAAATATCTCTCGATGGCATTGGGAGCCAATGCCGTTTATCTGAACGAACTCGTCCCCGCCTACGCTGTATTTGCGAACAACGGCATATACAAGCCGCCCCTCTACATCACAAAGATTGTCGACCGGTTTGGCACGACACTTGAGGAGAAAGAGTCACAGCCTAAAACTGCAAAGCCTGAAAATGTTGAAAACAACCTCGATCTCAACGATGAACTCTTTTCAAGGGAGCTTCATCAAATTGAAGATGACGGCGTCGTCCTGTCAAATACGGAGATGAAAATTTTGTACGGAAAAGATATTCCAAAAGATCATGTTATAACTCCAAGGACCGCATATCTGACAACTCAATTGCTCACAGATGTTGTGAAATACGGCACGGGACAGAGGGTGAGGGCTTTGAAATTACCAGTCGCAGGGAAGACCGGCACAACTAATGATGAGACCGACGCCTGGTTTGTCGGATTCACGCCTAAACTCGCCGCCGGCGTGTGGCTCGGATTTGATGAACTCGTACCCATCGGACGTGGCGAACAAGGCGGGCAAACAGCAGCACCTGTCTTTCTCGCTTTCATGCAGAAAGCTACATCCATACTGAAGGAGAATCCTGATTTCAAAGCACCTGATGATTTCCCTTCGGCAAATATCGCAACACTCACCGGCGGATCATCGCCATATGGCGCAAAGCCCAACCTCGAACTACCGGAAGAGGCCGGAGGAACTGACCGAGCAGGACAGTTCTTTGAAGAGGAACTGGAAGATATGGAAGCTCCGGAGTAAGATCAAAAAAGCCGTTACTGGTCGCTAGTCACTTGTCGCTGGTTGGTTACTAGCACAAGTAGTTTGCTAGCAACTAGACAACTAGTAACTCACTAGCGACTAGAGACCAACAACCAATAACGAGTTTTCCTATGTGCTACATGCGCCTTTAGATTTTATTATTCCACCTGAATCAATACTTCGTCGATCTTATCCCCTCTTTCGATCTTTTCAACCACA
>JBDRGF010000058.1:0-37352 GCA_043818055.1 Pseudomonadota bacterium
AAAGGAAAAAAAGTTCCCGACGATGAAATGAAAAACTTAAGAATAAACAAGAACAAATTTCACGGGGAATGGAATTATACAATCAAGCCCAGAAAATTCTAGCCTCAAGAACCTCAAGTTATTTTGTGACAGCTCCTAAGAAGGCTTACTGATAATATCCGCCATTTTTTTCTGTAAATCCTGTTTCATCGAGGAATATTGGTAACATTACACATGAAATTTGTCTATCCACAAAAAAGCAAAACAGTCGCTAGTGGATTACTGGTTCGGGCGGTTCGCGAACCGCCCCTACTAGCCAACCGCTCTTGCTAGTAACCCACTAGCGACCAGCGACCAGCGACAGCTCTATTTCAGTAGTACTCTCATCCCCACCTGAAGGGTGGAGTTTTTTTGTAGATTGGCTACACCGCGAATCGTT
Source organism: Pseudomonadota bacterium (assembly GCA_043818055.1). GTDB lineage: Bacteria > UBA10199 > UBA10199 > 2-02-FULL-44-16 > JBDRGF01 > JBDRGF01. The sequence goes on from JBDRGF010000058.1 coordinate 419, forward strand.
CTCATGTGTGTGGCGTTTGCGCCGAATATCTCTTCGATGAGTGAGCTCGCACCATCGGCTACCTTGTCGTGATCGTAAAATCCAACACCTGCTGCGATATCTATATCGATGCTGATGATCTTAGAGACCTTGTTCAGCGTCCCTTTGCAATGATGAGCGATGATGGCAAGATTCCAAATGCATGCGACCCTCGCCGCGTGTCGCGCCCTGTCGAGGTTGACCTCCGCGCCGACCCTTCCCTTTTCAACGAGCCGTCCGTCGGCGATCGGCAACTGTGGAGAGATGATCAGCTCCTTGCCAATCAGCGCGAATTGAGAAACGACACCCATGCCAGGTGTTATGAAAGGTAACTCGATATAAAGTTCCTGTAATTTTTTATCGTAATCCAATTATAACCTCCAAAAAGCGCATGAAATTCGTGAAGCGTGAAACGCCTTTCGAAAAAATACTCCTAGCGCTTCACGCTTCACGGGCGGACGCTTCACGTAATCATGCTACATGCGCCCTTTCCCTTTCGGCTTATACACATATACAAATACCAAAAATGGTGAGCCCTTCAAATTGCGGTATGCCTCTATTGCATCGGGCGCGAAGAAGGATCTTACCTTATCATCGATGAAGAGCTCGCGAATGTTTACCACTCTGAGCCCCGTCGATTTGATCAGCTTATAATAATCTTCAATGCCGTTGATCGTAGTTTTAATCGATCTCATCCTCTGTGATCCCTCTTTTGCGAACATGCTGTATGGATGAAAATCGACGATCACGCCCTGTCCTCCCGGCGTCAGTACCCGTGAAAACTCCTTCATGCCCCTGTTGAGATCCCCCTGCCGCGGGGTTGCGAGGTTAGCGACGAAGTAATCAAAGAATGCGTTGTTGAAGGGAAGGTTGGCGATTCCCCCTTTGACTTTAAGGCCCGTGCCTATATCCCCCTGTTCCCCCGCCACATTTCCTATCTCGCAGAAGAGCGCCAATTTCGCCCCCTGCTGCATCAGCTTTTCAGATACCAAAGCGCCGCCATCCGCGACCTCCAAAGTTGTTATCCCCTGCATCTTTGGGAGCGCTTCGATCAAAACCCGTTTGGCCCCATCATTTATGATCTTTAAAATTGTCTCGTCAGGCAGCTGGCTTTCGAGCGAGAGAATAGGCTGTAATCCGCTCTTTTTGCCAACGGAGATCTTCATCTTTTTGAACTTCTCGATGACGCTTTCAACAAAGTTGCCAAGCGTTAGCACGAATCTCTTTAGAATTTTTTTTATTTTTTGTTCCATGGTTAAAAACCCAAAAGCGTATATGGCATATAGTATGTAGCATATGGTGAAAATCTTTTTACACTTGTTTCTGACTATATACCATATGCCATATACTATATACCTTGATTCTAATAAACAACTTGTATTTTTTCTTTACCTGTTGTTAAAAAACAATTTCATATTAGGAACCTCTGAAAAATCATTGTTTGTCATTCTGAGCGAAGCGAAGAATCTTGTTCTTTCGGACACTTAAGATCCTTCACGGAGTTTACCCTTGAGCATAGCGAAGGGTTCAGGATGACAACCATAAGGTGTTTTTCAACAGACCCATTATAGATAGGAGCCGATCAAGATGAATATTATTAAATCGCAGCAACAAAAACTTTTTGAAGTGAAGGCAGATCTTATTGCCATAGGCGCTTTCAATACGAAGGATGGCTTTGAGCTTCGCGACGAGGATGGCGGATCTGAATTGGATAAACATCTGAACGCCAAAATATCGAACCTGCTCAAAGAGGAGGGCTTTAGGGCTGATAAAAATTCTTTCAGGCTCATCCCTGCGTTGGGGCTGCTATCCGCGCAATATCTGCTGGTCGTAGGTTTGGGAGATACGAAAAAATTATCCCTCGATGATATAAGGATGTCGGGTGGAGTGATCGCAAAACAGGCCACAGTTTGTAAGGCGAAAGAGGTTGCGTTTGTATTGGAATCCGCGCAGTTGGCGAATACCGGGGAGAGCCTCAGGCTGGAGGCTCTTCTGACAGGCCTTCTTCTTGGGCAGTATCGCTTCGACAGATACAAAAAGAAAATCGACGATCTTTATCCTCAGAAAGTCGAGGTGTTGACTGCTCTGGATGAAAAGGGACTCTCAAAAGCCTTAGAGTCGGCATCGATCACAGCCCTCTCTCAGAATATGGCCAGAACTTTGAGCAACACGCCGGCCAACGATCTGACACCCTTTGGCCTTGTCGAAGTAGCAAAGAGGATCGAAAAGGAATTTGATACTATTAAATGTGAGATCTGGGACAAGAAACGGCTCGCCGAGGAGCGCATGAACCTTGTCCTGGCTGTAGCAAAGGGAAGCGCAGAGGATCCATATCTCATCAAGCTTCAATATAAGCCTCAAAAGTCGTCGAAAAAAATCGCACTTGTCGGCAAAGGGGTTGTATTCGACAGCGGTGGCCTTTCGTTGAAGTCGAGCGACAACATGGAGGATATGAAAACTGATATGGAGGGTGGCGCTATCGTTTTGGCTGTCATGAAGGCTATTGGAAAGTTAAAGCCAGACGTCGAGATCACGGCTTATATCCCGGCAGTTGAAAATATGCCGGATGGAGCGGCTGTTCGCATCGGCGATGTGATAACCGCGAGAAACGGCACGACCGTTGAGATGACAAATACCGACGCCGAGGGGCGTCTCATCATGGCAGATGCCCTTGCTTTGGCCGTTGAAACAAAGCCCGATCTTATAATCGACGTGGCAACGCTGACTGGGTCAGCATTAGCAGCCCTTGGCCAGAACTACACAGTGATGCTGGGGAACGATCAGTCTAGCATTGAAGCCTTTAAAAAGGCGTGCTCGACGGCCGGCGAAAAGGTATGGCAGCTGCCGCTCGAAGAGGAGTATAAAGAGGATCTCACCAAAGGGATCGCAGATATAAAAAACTCAGTTAAATCAAAGGGTCAGACGATAATCGCCGCCCTCTTCCTGCACGAGTTCGTAGGCTCGACCCCATGGATACATCTCGATATCGCATCCAACCATTGTGCCGACGACAAGATACCGATCATGAAAAAGGGCTCAAGCGGCAGAATGACGAGAAGTTTGATTCAATTTCTCCGTGGATAATCCTTTAACATATTGTTATTATTAAGCTTTCATAAATATCCATCAATATCACCCCTTTTTAATAGTTAAATCTCTATTAATTATTTGCAAAATAACCTGTAATTGATATATTTTTAACAAATATCAATTATTTTATCATTAAATTAGCTTAAAATAAGAAGTCTTTTGTATATTTAATTTTAACTTTTTTATTTATAAAATATAATAATTTATAGTTAAAATAATGGTTTTTTAACAAAATGTCGTGTAAAAATATCTATTTTAATAATTTTGTACTCTAAATTAAAACATTTTTAAATCATATGGGAGAACACAATGATTCATTCATTCACCTTTAAGAATTTTTGCTCTTTTTCCGGGGAAACTACAGTTAGTTTTAAAGATATTCGGAGCGGACAGGAAACTCAGAGCAATATGTTTGTTGATAGCCCGGCAGGTGTTTGTTTGAGTAAGATATCAACTGTTATAGGGCCGAATGCATCAGGTAAAACAAATGTATTAAAAGCTTTGGTTTTTTTAAGCTGGTTCGTTCGCAATTCATTTGTTCGATTTGAGGGAGAAGGAGAAAAAATACCTGTAGATACTTTTGCTTTTTCAGATCAGGCAGAAGGGACATCAGAATTTGAAATAGAATTTGAGCACAAGGCGGAGATTTATAAGTATCTGCTTCATCTATGTCATACTCATGTCATAAAAGAGGAATTATACAGAAAAGATAAAAGGACCAATCATTTTAATTATTTATTTAAACGCGCCTGGAATGAATCTGATCAACGGTCTGAAATAACACAAAGAATTAATTTAAAGACAGAAGTTGTTAAAGAAATTTTGAGGAAGAATGTCTCTCTTATAGCAGCGTCAGTAGCTATTAAGAATGATTTTCTCTCTGATATGGCGTTCTTCTGGACAAAAATTATCAGCAATGTAAATCGGATTGGTAAATCCTGGGATACTGTATCTTTGGGGAAAGGTCTATTTCATGCAGCCAAAGAATATAATGAAAATAGAGATTTATTAAATAAGGTTGTACATTTTTTGAAAGATATCGATTTGGGTTTAGACGATATCAGGATTGAAGAGGGAGAGTCTCAAAATACAGCGACAGGGGAGACAAAAAAAATATATCTGCCTTATGGTGTACATTTGGTCGATGGAAAAGAATATCAATTGCCATTTGCTTATGAGTCTAGTGGTACAAAGAACATGTTTGTCCTGTTGCATTTCCTTTTGCCGGCGATTGAACAGGGTGGGATTGCTATAATTGATGAGTTGGAAGTAGATTTACATCCACATGCTGTGCCCAGGATTATCGAGTTGTTTCAAAATCCTGCAACAAATCCCAAACACACACAACTATTATTCACTACTCATTCGCTTGAGGTGTTGAGCCATTTGGAAAAAGAGCAGGTAATCTTAGTTGAAAAAAACAGAGAATGTAGAAGTGAAACTTATAGATTGGATGACATAAAAGGTGTTCGAAGAGATGATAATATTTATGCCAAGTATATGTCTGGTGCTTACGGGGCGATACCGAATATTTAAAAGGAGATATTATGGTAGCGCAACGGAAAAAAACGGAAAAGCGTTCTTATAGTTGTTTGTTTCCAAAGGAGTTGTTAGAAAATAGAAGAGGGGTTGTTGTTGAATTGAATTCTATTTTAAAAGCTATGGATGTATGAAATACTAGTGCTTCGTCAATTTAATTACCACAGGTGGTATATGATAAATATTAAATTGTTACGAGCACTTGTGCCCTTCCTCAGTATAGAAAATTTAATTGATGAGGTACTAGTGGAATCATGCTTGTGAGGAGATCGGAATTGACTCAAGACGAGTTTCCATTTTAATTTGAAGCTCAGTTCAATTTTTTCCCTTTACACCCCCACCCCCCTCAAGTTATCAAGCGAACCGTGACTAAAAAGGGACTATTTATCACATTCGAAGGCATTGAGGGATGCGGCAAATCGACTCAGATCAAGCTTTTGGCCGATTTCCTTAAAAAGGAGGGGAGTCAGGTTCTCCTCACACGAGAGCCGGGCGGAACCTCGATCGGCGATAAGATAAGAGAGATACTGCTCGACCCTGAAAATGCCGGCATGAGTGCAAGGTGTGAGCTTTTGCTCTATTCGGCATCCCGTCATCAGCACGTTTCTGAAAAGATCATTCCCTCCCTTAAAAAGGGGATGGTCGTTTTATCCGACCGTTTTTTCGATGCGACTCAGGCTTATCAGGGTGCAGCTAGAAAATTGTCGGGCGATCTTGTGGAGGAGTGTCGCAGGATTGCCACAGAGGGAATCGATCCGGATCTGACCTTCATTCTCGATCTTCCCGCGAAGGAGGGGTTGAACCGGATATCGAGCCGTTACGATAAAGATGGCGGAGGCGCCGACAGGCTGGAGAGCGAGGATATCGGATTTCACGAACGTGTCAGGGAGGGATATCTTCAGATAGCAAAAAGAGAACCAAAACGCGTTGTTGTAATCGACGCCAAAAAAACAGTAGATGAGATACATGAGGAAATAGTAAAGAAACTGTCGCTGATTGGTTACTAGTAGGGGCGGTTCGCGAACCGCCCGTACGCTGAATAACCAGCAACCAACTAGCGACAAGTCAACCAGCGACCAGCAACGGGTTTAAATGTTAAACATTCTCGAACATAAGCGTCAGATGGAGCAGCTTGAATCGGCGATCGGCGCTGGCAAGATCGCGAACGCCTATCTCTTTCATGGCCAGAATGGCGTTGGCAAGATGCTTGTAGCCAAGGCCTTTGCGGCAATACTTGCCTGCGTTTCTTCCACCAAACCGTGTGGTGAATGCATCGGGTGTAAAAAGGTCGAGAACAAAACTCACCCTGATGTGCTTTTCAGGGAGCCGACAGGCGAGAAGCTTCTGACGATATCGATTGATGATATCAGAAGTTTAAATCGCGATATTCAGTTTCATCCGATGGAGATGAAGAACAAGGTGGCTATCATAAGGGATGCCGAGATGATGACTCAGGCCGCGCAGAATTCGCTCCTGAAACTTTTGGAGGAGCCTCCTGCAAATACGCATTTGATACTAGTCACAGGCAGCCTTGGCGCGATCCTTCCGACTATCAGATCTCGTTGTCAGAAGATCGCCTTCTCATCGATCAGCGAGGCTGCGATTGTCGGCAAACTCATGGAGATGGATATCGAAGAGGTTCAGGCCTTGAAGATTGCGCGCATTGCCGAAGGGAGTCTGGGTGTGGCGACGAAGCTCTCTGTCGATCTGATCGATGGAGTCGTTGAAAAATTTTTGACGATTGCGCTGGGGGGTAGCTCTGCGGATGTTCTGGCATTGGCGGAAGAGTGGTCGAATGCCGAGGAGGCACCATCGCTCATCTGCGATATTCTCATATCATTATATAGGGATGCAACAAAAAGGTTGTCATCCCTTGACGGGTACAGGCCGATCTATACCAATTCACTTTCAATATCGATGGATGAAGGCCTTTCAATCATCGAAAAACTTATAGGAGTCAGGGAACTCTTGATGAATTCTACCGTTAATAAACGGTTGATATTTGAATCCCTCTTGTTTAGTCTCCCGAGCGCAAAATTATGAATCAAAACGAATCAGAAAATAAACAGGAATTTTATTCTATCGGTGTGCAGTTCCAAATTGCGGGCAAGCTCTACACCTTCATGACCGACATGTCCGATCTCTCACTTGGAGAGAGCGTGATCGTCGATTCCAGCGGAAGCCCCAAGCTCGGTTATATAGCCGGACATCCGAAGCTCATCGTGAGCGAGAAAGAGACAAAGACGCTCAAAAAGGTTTTGAGGCGCGCGACCCCAGATGACGTGGCGCTCGAGCAGGAGCGAAGGGAAGAGGCGATCGAGGCCTCTGTGGTCTGCAAGGAGAGGATAAAAGAACACCTCCTTCCCATGAAGCTCGTGGACGCCGAGATGGTCGAAGATGGCAAAAAGGTGCTCTTCACCTTTTTCGCCGAGGATCGTGTCGATTTCAGGGAGCTGGTCAAGGATCTGGCCAAGACTCTGAAGAAGAGGATAGAGTTGCGCCAGATCGGCGCGCGAGACGCCGCGAAATTCAATGGCTGTTTCGCCTCGTGTGGCCGCATGACATGCTGTTCGACGCATCTTAGGGAATTTGAATCTATATCCATCGGCATGGCGAAAAATCAGGGTCTCTCCCCAAATCCGCTAAAGCTGACAGGGATGTGCAATAAGTTAAAGTGCTGCCTGCTCTATGAAAACGAAACCTACTTAGCGCTCAAGAAAGGTTTTCCAAAATTGGGAAAAACGATCGACACGCCACGCGGCAGAGGCAAGGTTGTTCAGTTGAATATCCTGCAGGGAAAATTTCGTGTGAAGCTTCTTGATGCCGACGAGGAGATGTCGATGACACTCAAAGATCTCGACGCACCGAGGGATGAAGAATATATGGCTGCGCGGAAGAAAAGGGAAGAGTCTGCACAGAGGGGTGCCAAAAGATCGGACGAGAGGCGAGAGAAAAGAGAGAGACGTGAAAAAAGGAAGCCCAGCCGATGAAAAAGATGTATATCACAACAGCTATCGACTACGTCAACAGCCTGCCTCATATCGGAACAGCATACGAAAAGATCGGCGCAGATGTTCTCGCCCGCTATTACAGGTTGCAGGGTTATGACGTTTATTTTCAGATGGGGAACGATGAACACAGCGTGAATGTTTTCAAAGCTGCGCTGAATCAGAAGCTCGATCCGCATGAATACTGCAAACAGATGCGCAAGAAATTCGAAGATGTTTGGAAGCAGCTCGATATCTCGTACGACTATTTTATTCAGACCAGCGACGAGACGCACAAAACGGGGTTGCAAAAGCTCTGCGATATAATCCTGAAAAAGGGAGATATTTTCAAGTCCCGCTACGAGGGTTGGTACTGCGAATCGTGCGAAGCATTTTATACCGATAAAGATCTGGTCGGGGGCGAGTGTCCCAACCACAAATCAAAACCAAAATGGCTTTCAGAGGAAAATTATTTCTTCAAACTTTCAAAATATCGCGACCCTCTTCTCAAGCACATCAAAAAGCATCCCGATTTCATATTGCCTGAGAGCAGGCGAAACGAGATCTTAAATCTTTTGGAGAGTGGACTTAATGATATCAGCATTTCGAGATCATCGGTAGAGTGGGGAGTTGAACTTCCGGCAGATCCGAAGGAAAAAATTTACGTGTGGGTCGATGCCCTGACAAATTACATCACCGGCATCGGCTATGGGAGTGATGAACAGAAATTTAAAAAATGGTGGCCCGCCCAGCTTCACATAATCGGCAAGGATATCACCCGCTTTCATTGTGTCGTCTGGCCCGCCCTGCTTATGAGTGCTGGCTTGGAACTTCCCAAGACCATCTTTGGCCACGGTTTCATCCACATGAAGGGTGAGAAGATGAGCAAGACACTTGGAAATGTAATAAGGCCGCTCGATGTCACAGATAATCATGGCGCCGACCCACTGAGATATTTTCTCTTGAGGGAGGCAGGATTTGGCAGGGATGGCGATTTCACGTGGGAGACCTTTATAAATCGCTACAACGCTGAACTTGCTAACGGCTTGGGAAATTTTGTGAGCAGGACGCTTGGGATGATCAGGCGATATCAGGATGGAAAGGTTGAGCCTGTGAAGGTGAGCGGCGAGATGGAGGATGCACTCATCAAAAATATCACATCCATCGCACCGGCTGTAGAACGAGCCCTTGATCACACGACGGGAGAGATCGATTTTCATGTTGCGCTCGCCGCCATTCAGGAGGGAATCGCTCACTGCGACAGATACATAAACGAAAAGAAACCGTGGGTATTGGCGAAGGAGGCAAAGGGCGAAGAGATAGCAAAGGTGCTCTTTGTTTTGATGGAGGCAATTCGAATCATCGTCACACTTTTGATTCCCTTCATTCCATCAACTTCAAAAAAAATCTGGTCGGTCTGCGGTTTCGATGCGATTAAATCGTTTGATGAGATTTCATGGCAAGACGCGACGAAATCGAAAATGATAGAGACTGAAATTGTTGTGAAGGAATCGGATTCTTTCTTCCCGAGGATAGAAAAAGAAGAAGAGCCCAAAAAGGAAGAGGAAAAAGTTGTCGAAAGCCAAAAAAAAGGAGGAAGTAAGATGTTAGAGCAGATCTCCATAATGGATTTTGCAAAAGTTGATTTGAGGGTGGCAAAAATTTTAGAGGCCTCGCGCATCGAGGGGACAGACAGGCTGATGAAGATCACGGTTACGCTTGGCGATGAAGAGAGACAGATAGTAGCGGGAATCGCCCAGCATTACACAGCCGAGGATCTGAAAGATAAGATGGTAGTAGTGGTTGCGAATTTGCAGCCGGCAAAGTTAAAAGGGGTCGAATCTCACGGCATGCTGCTCGCGGCATCCGATGACAATACAGTTTCGATACTGACGCCATTCAAAGATGTGAAAGTTGGGTCGAAGGTGAAATAGGTAAAGGCGAACTAATCCCCCTCCTTGCTAAGGAGGGGCTAGGGGAGGTGGTTTTTGATTTTCTTGACCCCCTCCAACTCCCCCTTATAAAGGGGGAGAGATTAAGGATGTTTATGAAAACTATTTTTTTCTTCTTATCCTTGATGTTTTTTCTCTCACCTGCCCTATATGCCGCCTCAGAAGAGTTGCCCAAGGCGCTCGACGACAGGCATCGACACAATCATAAAAATCAGTTTGAGATATCGCTAAATGGTGGAGATTATCTTGGAGACCAGACCGGCAATTCATGGACGACTGGCGCCAAAGCATATTTCAGCTTCAACAGCATCGTGGGTGTGGGGGTGAATTATGCGTACACTCCACTTTCGGTAGATTCATCCAGCAATTTCGGACAATTTTTGAAGACGAAGGATACACACATGCTTGATGCCGAGGTGATGCTCAATAACGCAGCAGCCTTTCGCGCGGGAAAGGTAATCGAATGTGATCTCTATCTTACGCTTGGAGTCGGTACGATATGGATAGACAGAAAATACAAGCCGATGGGCATGGTAGGTGGCGGAATGAAGATATATGGAAAGCCCGACTGGCTCGCATTCAGGATCGATGTTAACTCCTACCTCCATCCAACTCCCAACCCGGGCGGCGACAAGTTCAACGGCGATATGGCGATGACTCTCGGCATATCCTTTCTATTTCCAGTCAGACAACGCGTGATAGAATTCGAAGAGAAGGTTTCTATAGAAGAAGAGGTTAAGGAGACCTCTAAAAACTAGTTTTTTGAGTTAATAGGAGTTAATAGTCATTTTCGCGAAGAAGCCTGTTACCGAAATTGTTTGTATATCGAATCATTGTAGGGGAGCATTTTGGTACAGGAAGCCGTTTTCGGGAAGTCAGAGAACGGCTTTCTTTTTTGATATTCAAGGGTTGTGCCGTTCAAGGCCAAGTTCGAAAGTGTAAGATTTATGATTTGCCGTTTTTGATCGACTTTCGAACTCTCGAATAGGTCGTAAGCGCGGGAAGCCAGATCAAACAAGGTCAGGAGGGTAGTGTTGAACTTTTCGTCGGCTTCTGTATGCCGCCTCAAATCCTCGCCTAATTCATCTTGCCTATCCCTCAATTGAGTACACTTTTTGTCATACTCACTCTGTGTAATACTCACCTCTAATCTCATATCCAATAGGCGTTCGAGTTTCTTTTGTGTGAGATTATATTCGCTATGGATTCGATTGATTGCCTCCTGATGATATTCCCTTTTGGCCAGAGCCGATTTATTCAGATGATTCTTGATTGCGCTTAAAACATCATCGGGAATCTGAAAGCCTTTGAATATATCATTGACCTGATCCAAGACCTGCTCTTCACGCAGCCTCTTGCCTTCACAAGGGCCTTTCGATTTCGTGCAATGCAGATAGACATATTTTTCCTTCTTGAGATCGCTGGTAATCGTGCATCCGCAATGTGCGCACTTGATGAGGCCTCGAAAGATGAATGGCTTGTCGGAATATTTAAACGGCTTCTTTTTCCAGCCGAGACGAATCTCCTGACAGCGGTCAAACAACTCTTTTGAAATAATCGGTTCATGCTTTGCGGGAAGAATTTGTCCTTTTATTCTCATAACACCATAGTAAAAAGGATTTTGTATCAGCTTGTGAATTTTGCTCGACGGCATCGGGCCGCCATAGCTTGTTTTAAGCCCCCACTGTTTTGCAAGACCGGCCATCTCACGAACTGACCTACCGCCTTGACCATACTCCTGAAAGATTCGTTTAACCAAGAAGGCTCTTTCCGGATCTGGAACAACTTTCTTTTTGCCTGTAGCAGGATCGATGGTGTTTATGTAGCCAACAGGTGCCTTGCCGATCCATTCACCGTTTTTTATCTTGTGATTGATACTCCGCTTAACGTTATCGCTCAAGCTCAACACATAAGAATTTGCCATCAAGACAGCCATATTCCACATGAGGATCTGTGTGCCGCTCGATTCACGGTTGATGACAAGGTTTTCACGGCTGAAATGAAGTTCGATAGTCCCTTTGAGCCTATATTCCTCAAGCAAAACAGTTTCCCTGAAACTTCTCTGAAACCGATCCACAGCATCGCATACTATTGCCACCGTCTCCTTTTGCTTCTTCGCAAAGGCAAGCATCTGGTGAAATTCTTTCCGGTCGCCCTGTGTGGATGATTCGATAATTGTGAAGACCTTTAAGACCTTGAACTGTTTCCGCTGGCAGTATTCCTTGAGCCTCGCAATCTGGGCATTGATAGAGTGGCCTTCCTCCTGTTCCCTTGTTGATACTCTGGCAAGAATGATTGATTTCATAAAACCGCCTTTTGAGCAGCATATTGCCATACTAATGGCCATTACTGAAGGTCCTTATTATGCCGATAGTTCAAATGGTTACGGTTGACATTAATTATGCCACAACCTGTGGCAAAATTGCCGTTCTCCTCAATTGGGCAACCGCCCGTTGCCCTTTTGTCCATCAATGCAAAATCAAATCTTCACGGAACGGTTCATTTGCAAGCTTCTTCATAGCCTCAATCGAATAGTTCCAACTGAGGTTCTTTTGCGGTATTCTGTTCATCTCGCGAATCGTCTTCTGCATGTTACATTTCTCAACTCCATCATCCCTCAAAATATAGAACTGGTAATGCCTAATAAGATCGTTAATATTTCCAAGCACGCGCTTACTCGTACTACGCCCAACCTTGAAAACGCTGCCAACTTCCTTCGCTTTTCTGATCCACTCCGCTGAGAATCCTTCGGACAGCAAGGCATCGTAGAATGCGCTGTTGAACACCGCCGGAAGTTCATTCTTGAGCGTTGCCCTCGCAACATTGAATACGACGAAAGAAAACAGCGTTGCATCATTTACGAATATAATACCGTGATTACGAGAAACCCCAATGACATGTGCATGCCAGTTACCAAGAGGCGAAATCGATACAGCATTATCGGATGCCAGTTGGTTCTCTGGAAGATCCAGCTTTTTTAACAATTTTTGCGTACAACGTAATATCAGCATCTTTTATCCTTTTTCAGAATCAATGTGCATCATCTTTTCACGACAACACCATTTGAATTTTTTGCCACTGCCGCATATGCAAGGAGAATAAGGATCAATATTCTTGATATTCAAGCGGAGATTTTCTCCTGCATAATCTTTATTTGCGCCTTTAATAACCTTCCATATTTTATGGGTTGGATTTTTTAAGGCAGTCTTTACCATTTTATAGTGTTCTTCTAAACGGTCGATGAAAATAGTGTCCATCAGAAGGACTTCCTTGAAGAGTTTTAATAATGCCGATGAATACTCAGATTGAACGTTCAACTCGTCTAGAAAAGATTGTTCTTTTATATCATCATCCGGCAGCGGAGGTTCAAAGGAGTGATTGATGGTCGCTAAATGTTTCGCAGGCTTTTCAGAAACCACGTTGAACATTACTCGGCTACAATCACAATTCGGGTCAACGCAATAAAGTTCAACAAAGCCATAATTTCCTTTTGGCAAACCATCTTGTTCTTTAAAAACAGTGATTGTCCTTGTTTCTTCCAGCCCAATATCCGGAAATAGCTGGTGAAACATCATCATGCCTTCCATAAAACACCTCTTTACTGTTTTAATGTGGTAATAACCCGCTCTTATTACCACATTAATTGTTTCTATTACCCTATTTCGCCTTCCCTCGTTTTTTCCGAGTCTTTCTTTCGCCTGATAACTCCGACTCAATTTGTTTAACCGAAGGTAAGCTGCTTTTTAATTTAGCAGGAAGTTTTTGTGTCAGTTCATATCCAGATACGCCAATCGGTTTGTGAATATCGCGCAAGGCGTATTCGGCAAGTATCCGATCGCGATCCTGGCATAAAATCAGTCCTATTGTCGGATTGTCATTTTCGTCTCTCAGCTTGTCATCTACCACGCTGCAATAAAAATTCATCTTTCCGGCGTGTTCCGGTTTGAAGGGACCTTTTTTAAGTTCAATGACGATGTAAGAACGAAGTTTTAAATGATAGAATAGGAGATCGATGTAGAAATCGTTTTCACTTACCTCAACATGATACTGACGTCCTACAAACGCAAAACCTTGTCCAAGCTCAATCAGAAATTTTTCAAGATGCTTGATGAGACCGGTTTCCAATTCACGTTCATGGAAGGGTTCCTCCAATGTCATAAAATCGAAAATGTACGGATCCTTGAGTGTTTGCTGTACAAGGTCAGATTGAGGAGCAGGCAGGCGCGTCTTGAAATTCGATGTCGCCTTGCCATGACGTTTGTGGACGCTCGATTTTATCATGGCAACCAATACATCACGACTCCAGCCCTGTTCCAACACTTGTTGCATGTACCAATATCGAATGCCCAGATCTTTAATCTTCTGCATCAGAACGATGTTATGTGCCCAAGGTATTTGTGAAACGAGCTGTTTCACTTTTTCGGCATCGTTCAATTGGGCAACCGGCGGTTGGCCTTTTTCAGTGGCTTGCAATTGGCCAACTGGCCGTTGGCTAATTGAGATAACACCTTGATATTCCTTGTAAAATTGAACCATGAGCTTAAGATTCGTAACTGAAAACCCTTTGATTTCAGGGAGTTCATTATGAAGGTCTTTCGCCAACCTTGGTAATACACCAGCTCCCCAGCCTTCCTGATCTTGTCGTTCTGAAATCATCCAACCCACATCCCAATAGGTTGCAAGCATTTCCGAATTGGCTGCCCACATCGCCCGCGTCTGTCCTTGCCTGATTCTATTTTTGATCTCATCAAGGAGCTGGCCGTAATAAGCAAGATCAGATTTTTTGGTTAAAGCTTTTGTCATGGAGTTGCCTCCTTAATAATCTCCTGAGTTTTATTCCTTTGATTAGCCCATTCGAGAAAATATCTACCGAACTCGCGATTCAGCGTTCTAACCCATTCAACAACATTCTCTCCTTGGGAGATGAGTTTATCAAAACATTTCCCGTAATATTCTTTATGAAAGTGATAAACGCCGTGCCGATATATTTTTAGGAGTTCAAGATTCTTCGATGCTATCAAATTGTCTATTACAGAGTCAGTTAGGCCAAGTTTTTCCCATCCTGCACATACAACATAAAGGCCAGCGTACCAGAGGCTCATGTACATTAATTGTTCAATATCGTTACCTGGTTTTGATTTGTTCTCCTCTTTAAAACATTCATCAAAATGCGTTCTCATTCTATTGGCCCAAATGAAGTAGCGGTGTAGTGTGAGAACTGCGAATTGATTTTTGAGGTGCGATATTTCGTTCTGCTTCTCCTCTCGTTTAGCTTTATTAGGTGATTCAATATTCATTACCAAAACCCTTTTGCCACTGGGGGGCTATCTTCCTGCATCTTTTGCTGCTTTTTCGATCCACTTTCCCATATTTTTATAGCCATCATTTTTATTCCATAAATAAAAATCATATCCTTCAGGAATTCGACCACACCTTTCAGAAGTTTTGCCCTGTAAATCTTTTATTTTGCTGATATCTATGCCGAGCAATCCATTACCTCTTTTAATGCTCTGACTAATTTCGTATTTTACCCACCTACTGTTGCAGGTTTTTTCGCCAACAAGTACGACGGTGACAGACGTTCCCTCTAATTGTTTATTAATCCATCCCTTGATAGCAACATCACCTTTCCTTTTTATTGCTTCAAAACTTGCGGCATCAACAAAACCTGCGGCTTCTCTTTCTTGCGTAACCCAGCTGTTTCTTACAACCATTGCTCTGGACACGTCTTTATATTTAAAACTGAAAAAGACTTTTCTGGCCATATGTTAATCTCCCTTCGATGCAAAGAATTGCAAATATACAAATAATCCTACCACCACTATAATCAGAGCTAGATATAATTTTATAATGGTAGTTGAAATAAGAACACAGCGGTATCTACACTTTCCTTCGGTGTATAGATCAGGCCTCATTTCGAATGGTTTTAGCTGTTTAGGATTTTCAGATATTCCGGCCACATCATTGTACAGTGCTCGGAATTTTCTTTCTTGAGTCAGGTAGTAGGAATCTAAGAACCAAAATATTATAATTGGGAAAACGCTGACGAGGATGAAGTAGTTATTATTTGTTGCCGCATAAACGGCCAGCAGCGCTGAAGTAATAGCTACAGTCCACTCCTTTATTTGAAAAGAGTTCGTATTCATTCTTGTGATTACATTCTGAATAAACTCTAAATGCTTTATTTTTTCGTCTGTCATATAATCTCCTTATCAACCACAGGTGATATGTGATCCCTTAATAAATATGAGTAGTGTCATGAACTTTACACTTCAAATTTCGCCATATCATCTCTTGTGGATTGTCTATGAGATAAGATTTATTTAAAGATTGATTGTAAGCTTCCTCAATCCATTGTCTCAATTGTTCAGAATTGGTGGGCCATTTATAATATCTAGCGTATGAGATATCGGCCAAGTCAAAAAAGTGATTTTTTGAGAATCTGTCTGGCCTGTAGTGCCCAATGACATTTCCATATATATCAAAAGGAGGTGGCACTTCTAGACCTAAAAGACCGTTTGGAAGGCCATTGGCCGGTTGTCGGAGAGAGCTTTTTATTTCCCAATCAACATATTTCCGACTATGAGTACACTGTCCAATCACCACAATAGTAACAGAAGTATCCTGAATGTATCTTTTTCTAATTTGCGAAATAATATATTCAGAGTCAGTACTATCCACAAAGTCATCTTCATCCTTAACGCCAACAACGCGAGGTATGAATGCGCCTGTTCCAGGTTGCCCATAATCATCAACCAGTTGTTTCACCCAATCCTTATCGCCCTTGTAATAAGATATAAAAACCTTCCTTCTAGGTAGGAGGTCTATCAAGTTTTCGTAAAGAAATGGATTTCTATCAAAAAGCCCCATGCTATTTGTTTTGCTCCTTTTGTTCTTTCAGTACCTCCACACATTCCGCAATGACTTTCAATTCGCCTTCTTCTGCATCGGTGAAAACTATCGGCTCAAAATCCGGATTGTTTGGTTTCAACGTAATCTTTGTGTGCCGCCAGTCGTCATCCGTTTGCTCTTTTTCACTTTCATATCGCTTCACGGTATAGCGTTCGCCGGTTTCCGGATCTGAGATGTCACGCATCTGGACAAGGACTGTTTTACCTCGTCTGGTTCCCTCAACAGGCGAAACAAAGAGACAGTAGGAGCCATCCGGTATTGCTGGCTCCATCGACTTTCCAACCACCTGAGCGACAAACATGCCTTTGCGAAGGCTGTGTTTGGAGCTAATAGCAACCCATTCCCAGTCGCCGTTCTCGACTTGTTGTGGGTCGCTAAAGGCACCTGCTGCAACTTTGAGTGGAACCAGAGGCACGCAATTCACATATCGCTCTTCTGGCTTCGGGTAGACAACCTTGAGATGGTGTGCAGAAGAAACTTGATGTGTCGCACCTGCACTGGCCAAATCTGTTTTATATGTTTGCGAAAACACAGTATCAGAGAGCCATTTTTTGAAATTTGGGTTGTCGCTGAATTGTTTGAACAATTCCGTGTGGTCAGAGAGCAAATCAATAACAACCCTTTGCAAGGCACGATCATGCTCTAAACGCGCAGCCGCCTTGTCAGAATGCTTCATTGCATTCTGGTACTTCACATCCGCCGACACTTTTTCAGGAATTTCTTCGGCAATGATTTTTCGAATTTTATCTTCATCCTTCCAGTCAATATTGCCAAACTGTTCATTGAATGATTTGACAATATTACTCAGTCTATCCAGTTCGGGTTCCGGTTTGCCTCCACCATAACTGGTAGGCACCGGTCCCACCTCAGAATCTGTATCAGGCAGCGCAATCCGCATCGTTTCCTTTACCTCATTGCGGTAACTGTCCATGTCGATAGTCTCAAGAATCCCCTTGGACAAATCTTCCTCTACTGGAGCTGGCAACTTGGGGACTAGAAAATTGAGAAAAATGGACAGTTTCTCCCAACCGGCATTCGTATAGGGAAGAATAGATGCCAGGAATTGATATGTGCGAACAAATGCCTTGGCCTTTCCTTTAAAATCTACCTGTCCATTTTCATCCAAATCACTGGTGTAAAATGCAACGCACGCATCCAAAATAGGATCTAGCTTATCGCGCTCTGCTCCCCCAAGAAACAGGGCAGCCAACGTCTCGACCTGATCAGTGTTATAGACCTGATATCCATCCAACGTGGCCTTTAAGTCATGTAGTTTGTTGGGATCTGTTTCTTCACTTAAAACGGTTGTCCGGTAGTAATCGGAAAACGCGAGCGTAATTGTGTCGGTATCATTCATGAAGTCGAGCACAAAGGTGTCTACTTTTTGAGGGTGGGCGCGATTAAGCCGCGATAATGTTTGGACGGCCTTAACTCCTGAGAGCTGTTTGTCCACATACATGGTGTGAAGCAGGGGTTCATCGTAGCCCGTCTGAAACTTATCGGCAACGACCAGCAACCGGTATGGATCTTGCTGAAATTTTTTCACGATCTGCGAACTAGGGAATTCATTGAAGGAGGCTTCGGACATCTGTTTGCCACAGATCTCACGTTCACCTGAAAATGCCACAATCGGACGATATGGACTCTTACGTTCTTTGAGATATGCGGATATCGCTTGAAAGTACTGGATGGCGCGATTGATGCCGCTGCAGATAACCATCGCACGGGCTTTTCCAGCAATCTTTCGCCGTGCAACAACTTGTTCATGAAAATGGTCCACCATGATCTCAGCTTTTTGCCTAATTGCATGATCATGTGACTCAACGTAGCGTCGCAGTTTTTTCTTAGCCCTTTTGGTATCGAACTCTGGATCGTCTTCAACTGTCTTGATAAGCCGGTAATAGCTCTCAACCGGCGTGTAATTGGCCAAGACATCTAAAATAAAACCCTCTTGAATGGCCTGCTTCATGGTGTAGCTGTGAAAAGGGCGGTGCTTTATCTTGTCTCCGGACGGAATGGGTTCGCCAAAAAGCTCCAATGTTTTATTCTTGGGTGTGGCGGTAAAAGCAAAATAGCTTGCGTTACCAAGCATCTTGCGCGATTCCATAATACGGTTGATCGTATCCTCAAATGTCTCATCCTCCTCCTCGCCGCCATTTTCAGCGAGTGCAATGTTCATTTTTGCTGATGTCCGCCCTCCCTGGCTAGAGTGGGCCTCATCAATAATAATGGCAAACGATTTTCCGCGATGCTCATCGCCAATCTCGTCGAGGATGAACGGAAACTTCTGTACTGTGGAGATAATGATCTTTTTTCCCTCTTTTAGAAATTTTCGTAAATCCCCGCTATGCTCAGCATGCCCAACAGTCGCCGAGACTTGCGCAAACTGCTTGATTGTGTCCTTGATTTGTTTATCGAGGATCCTGCGGTCCGTCACCACAATGACTGACTCGAATGTTGATTGACCACTCTGATCTAAACCAATCAGTTGATGTGCCAGCCACGCAATAGAATTGCTTTTACCGCTTCCTGCCGAGTGCTGAATCAAGTACCGTTTGCCAGATCCTCTCTCTTTGGCATCGGCCAATAATTTTCGGACAACATCAAGCTGGTGATACCGTGGAAAGATCTGTTTGCGTGATTTCTTGCGGCCTTTTTCATCTTTTTCTTCGATAACCTGGGCATAGTTTTCGATGATATCTGTAAGACCGACTTTGGTTAAGACCTCTTCCCACAAATAAGCTGTTTTAAGCCCGTTGGGATTTGGAGGATTACCCGCACCGTCATTAAATCCTTTATTAAAGGGTAAAAACCATGAATCATTCCCTTTAAGATGAGTGCACATCCTCACTTCCTGATCATCCACCGCAAAGTGTACAATGCAGCGGCCAAATTGAAACAATAGTTCTTTGGGGTCGCGATCCCGTTTATATTGCTGGATGGCATCGGCAACGGTCTGTTTGGTCAGGCGATTCTTGAGCTCAAATGTGGCAACGGGCAAACCGTTGATAAAAACACCAAGATCGAGTGAAAGTTGTGTTTCGTCTTTGCTGTACCTTAGCTGCCTCGTTACGCTAAAGATATTGGATCGAAAGCGTTCTTCTGCTTTGAGATTGCCGGGGGTTGGAGAGCCATAAAAGAGATCAAGGTGAACCGGACCGTGTTTTACGCCATGGCGCAGGACATCGATGACACCACGCTTGGCGATTTCTCCTTGGAGCCTATGTAAAAACTGAGTTCGCTTGGGGCTTTCTTGCGCTAGGTCGAGCGCATTTGCAACATCGACCTGGGTTGTTTCAGTAAACGCTCGAAGTTGTTTGAGATCAATGGAATGGTCGCGATCGAAATCGGCAGGTTCGCCTTTAATATAACCGGCCTGATTGACAAGGGATTCAACAATGAGTGTTTCGAGACCTTTTTCAGATGTGTCAGTTGTTCGCAACGGCCACCTCCTCGTCTATTAGGTCATCAGCCTCTACGATTTCTTCGTCAATTATGGGCTCTTCTTGTAACTCCTCAACATCAGCATCAAGATCGATATTTTTTGCCAGTTCACGGACATCTATTTTGCCTGTTACGACGTCTGTTATGAGGCGTGTGCGGTATTCTTTGATGAGGTCGATTTCTTTACGAGCGGTATGAACTGCTTTTTCAAAATATTGAGAAATTTTCTTTATTTTTATAACAATATTCTTCTGTTCATCAATAGTTGGTAAAACAACTTTTTGTTTTTTTACAACGCTACCAGTTATAAGCGGTTGGGCGTTTGCATTAGCCAACACGTTTAAATTCATGGCTCTCATCTGAAAGCTCAAATATTCTATGTCGAAGCAACGGATATTATTTACCCTCAGTGCATTGTCTGTAATCCATGCATTTTCAGTTATAAGATGTACATTACCACATAATGCACCTACTCTACCTATTACGATAGTTGCACTTTCACTGTTGTAATGATTTGCATAGCCTAGTATGCCGTTACCGCCTATCACGGGAAAAAGATGGGGTATGTTTTTATTATCGGTTATCTTGTTACCATCTAAGAATGTCCCTGAAGATATACTTATATACCAGCGAAGGGGTACAACTCTCCAATGCTCCGGAATCTCCCCAACCCACTCAACACCAGACGCTTTCATTTTTACATTCGGGTCAAGGCCGCGCGTTACAACCTTGTTGATAATCGCCTGCTTTTGTTCATTAAGAACCTTGATAAGCTTTTGGCGGTTGCGGATGAAGCGAGCAACCTTTTGCTCAAAAGATCTCAAAAACAGCACTATTGAATCTTGTTCAGTCTTCGGTGGCATACAAGAATAGATCATCTTGAAATGTTCAGGTCGCAAACTCCACATATCAGAAGTGATGCCATACGACCATCTCTCAGCCTCTTTGGCAAAAGCAGGAGTTCTAAATAAATAATGAAAATAATCAGAATTATCATCTTGTCGCAACCTGACTACAATATATGCAGGACTAACTATGCCACGATATTTCGAAACCCCAATAGCACCTTGCCAGGCACGCATCTTGTTATAGGCAATGTCTCCCGGGTCCACCAACTTGTACTTTGCCTTATCTAAGTTTGAAGAGTCTTTTTTTGAAGAATTGGCCAGTAGGTCTTTTTGCTTAAGAATACCTTTGGAAATAGTCACTGACAATAACGGTTCTTCCGTATAGCCTTGTTTCTTGATCTCTTGAAAGACAGCACGATGCGGTACGCATTCCCAATGTTCTGGAATGTTGCCCAGCCAGGCTTGCTCAGAATCCTTATATTCGGGATAGGGTTTAAATTCTTGCGTCATGCCGCAGTCCCTCCTGGAGTAATGATTTGATCCAGCAATCCTTCGGCTTCATTTTGGAGTGCAATGAGATCTGTTTTGATTTCATCTAAAGAACGCAACGGTACGGGTTTATAAAAGTGTTTGGTAAAAGAGATTTCGTAGCCTATTTGAGTCTTGCTATGATCAATCCAAGCATCAGGTACGTGGGGCAAGACTTCGCGCCTAAAAAAGGCATCGATGCCGCCTTCTTCTAAAAGCGGAACCTGTTCAGTATCGCGTAAATCGGAGTCCGGTTCATGTTCGACACCATTTTTCGTCTTCTTTTTAAGTACCGGAGGGGCATCGGGTGAGGTGCCGTTCTTTTCTCTAAGCTCTTTTAACTCTTTTGCCTTGTAAACTTTGTTGGGATCTATCCCCCGTATTCGGAGTGGGCGTTCAACCGTTATCTTCCAATACCCAAAAGCCTGATTATCAAAAATCTTCGATTGCTCCGATTCCTCAAAAGACAAAAACATATCCGAGATTTGTTTGATTTGTGCATCTGAAAATTCACAATTCTTTTTTCCAAGATTCTTACGAAGTGGCTGAAAAATATTGGTGGCGTCGATTAATTGAACTTTCCCCTGACGTGCTTTAAGTTTGCGATTGGAGAGCACCCAAATGTAGGTGGCAATACCGGTGTTATAAAACATATTGAGTGGGAGTGCGATGATGGCCTCAAGCCAGTCATTTTCTATAACCCACCTGCGGATATTTGATTCGCCCTGTCCGGCATCACCCGTAAAAAGCGACGAACCATTGTGAACCTGCGCAATACGGCTGCCGAGCTCGGTGTTATGATTCATTTTGGCGAGCTTATTAACGAGAAACATCAACTGGCCATCACTGGAGCGAGTAATGAGGGATAACTCGTCACCTTTGTGCTGCACAGCAAATCGCGCATCTGAAAGATCTTTTTTTCCACCCATTCGCTCTAAATCGGTCTTCCAACTCTTGCCGTAAGGTGGATTGGAGAGCATAAAATCAAATTCCATTGAGGGGAAGGCATCGGAAGAAAGCGTTGAACCATACTTCATATTGTCAGCCGCTAATCCCTCACCCTTAATCAATAGGTCGGCCTTGCTAATTGCGTAGGTTTCGGGTTGGACTTCTTGGCCGAACAGATGAATCGAAACATCTTTTCCGTGATCCTTGGCTAACTGATCGAGTGTTTCTTCGGCCAAGGTGAGCATTCCACCTGTGCCGCAAGCACCGTCATAAACGCGATAGGTGGCATCTTGAATTTTATCGGCGACCGGATAGAAAATCAGATTCGTCATGAGCTTCACAACATCACGCGGGGTAAAGTGCTCACCCGCTTCTTCATTATTTTCTTCATTAAAGCGGCGGATGAGTTCTTCAAAGATTGTACCCATTGCATGGTTATCCAAGCCGGGGAGCCTCTCCTTGCCGTCCTGATCAAAGACCGGTGTGGGTGCCAGATTGATATCGTTGGATGTGAATTTTTCAATTAAGCTGCCAAGAATATCGGCCTCAACCAATGTAGGGATTTGATTGCGAAACTTAAACTTGTCGAGAATCTCCTGCACATTGGGCGAGAAACCGTCGAGGTAGGCCTCGAAATCCGATTTAAGCTGTTGCTGCTTGGATCGTGCCCGTAAATCACGAAGGGTAAACGGGGAGATGTTATAAAAGGCATTCTCTGCTGCCTGACAGAGGGCCGCATGTTTATTGGCTACTCCAGCCTCATCGAGCTGCTTGCTTAATTTAAGTACGGCTTCTTTTGTGGGCTCCAGGACGGCATCAAGTCGGCGAATGACGGTCATAGGTAATATGACGTCGCGATATTTCCCACGCACATAAACATCCCGCAGCACATCATCAGCAATGCCCCATATAAAATTTGCAATCCAATTTAGTTTTCCATTTTGCATGAGTTACCTCTATCTTTTACAGTTTATTTTTTCTGATAGTGACATATCTTATTAGCTCATATGTAGCCCTACAATAATAGGGCATCAAATTAAAATAACCTTCAACTTCAGTGCGTGTAAATTTGGAGCCGGTTGGATGACCTGCTGAGTTACGGCTGGTCTTAATTAGTAAAAATATACCTGGAATATGATGCTCAATAGCATCACGTAGTGCGCCATTATCATTCAATATCGTTCCTTTATGCGCCTGAAGATAATTGCTAAATCCCTCCCATTTTTTATGGATTAGATTAGGTTTTAGAACTTTTCTTTCATACGAATCATAAGTGCTAACTTTTTTTGAGAAGGCCGCCATCAATTCCAATATAATTGTCTCGCTGACGTTACCCAACATTGTCATTGTCGCAATATAGCAACCTGATCGAAAACAATGGAGAGCTTCTGTTAAATAGAGTTCGGCTTTTTCAGATAAATTGGTGTCGTTCTTTATATTGGCAACGTATCCATCGGGGTCATAAGGCGTTACAATCCCATTTTGAAAACATTGACTCCCATATTCTGTAATTGTCAGCCACGGCCATGAGTCATTTTGGTTTCCGGGAATCCCCGGCATTAACAAACCCTGTGTAATCAAGGACCACACAATTTGAAGTACAAACTCGGATTCCTTTCTGTATTCTCTGTTTAGAAAGTCAGAACCATCATCAAACTGGCACCGAATAAAACCAAGCTCCTGTGCACAGAGTGCTGTGCCCCTTAGCACATTCCCAAATTGAAGTTGCTCCGAGCGTTGGAGAGCCTTTTGAAAAAACAAAAAAACTGCTTTGTGTGTGTCGCTATATTCCATTCAAAACCCCAATAACTTTGTAATTTGCGCTACCTGTTTGGCTACCTTGGTTATTCCGGCACAGGTCATGACCACCGTGTGAATCTTCTGCAGTTTGCTCTCGCCATTGCGGTCGTTTATTGCCTCATTGACGGTCTTACGGATGGTATTGGATTTGGGATGATCGCCGATATTCTTGGCGATTGATCTGAGTGCCACATCGAACTGGTTATTCAGATCGACTGTCACGCCAACGCCGGGTTTTATGGGGATGGAGATATGCATGCCGACGCTATCATTGGGACCAACCTTACCCCCGATTTGCAAGCCGACCACACGCCTTGGTCGATCAAGACGCTGTTTGCATCTTGGGCATGAGACGGGGCTTGCTTTTTTGGGCGTCCATTCATATTCGCAATATTCACATTTCATGGTATGAGCTCCTTTGACCGGATATTTATTACTATTATTATTCACCTGTCAACAATTTGCTTTTCTGTGTACCCATTGCGTTTGAAAGCCTTATGGGGTCGAATAATTCCAAATCGTCACTTATCTTTTTCAAAGCACCGGTTATAGGACTGCAATGTCCCTTCGTGCCCATATTGCTTTGCATTCGTTTCAGTGTGGCGGCAGCCGTCTTGCCCAAAATAGATTTTATGCCCCGTATCCCTATTGTGTCTGTTGCCGTTATCAACCCCAACATCTGCAATGCCGTTGATGGCCGGATGTTTGGGTTGTTCTTAACGATCTCCTGCAATAGTTCTTCAGGCCTCTGCTTCTCGAACTGCAACCATTTGGCCTCGGACATGATCTGGTTCCAGAAATGGAGAAGGATGGTCTGCGATGTTTTTTGATTGAGGGCATCTGTGAATGTCAGAGGCGGTTCTATTCCAAGCTTGTGACAGAGCCTTTTGATCTTGGCGCGGCTGTTTAAGCGGGCTTCCATCCGGAGGACTTCGAAGGGCTTTGGCAAATGGTGAAGCAAGTCTAGCTGAATTGAATTGTCTGATTCAATCGCACGCCTCTCGCTGATTCTGGATTGCATGAGGTCTTTGATCTTATCGTAGAAGACGATCTCGTAACTGTTTGCATGATACCGAAGGGCGTGGCCGTTGTTACGATAGTCGGTCTTGTTGAGATCAAGGCGGCTGTTCAGATTCAGTTTCGAGAGTTGGCGTAAGACCATTGAGCTCGTTGTGTAATCCGTGAAGACAAAGTTCTTTGAGTAATGGACGGCGGAGAGTTTCGAATTGGTTACTTGAAATGGCAGGATTTTAACACCTGTTGCTAATGCCTCATTAGCAAAAAACGCGCTATGACCTGTCGTGTTTTTGAGGTCGTCTTCCTCAAAATTGTTGCCAAAAAGAAGCTTCGGTAGCGAAAATTCAGCACGAAGATATTCCGCATAACCGCCTCTTGCGATACGTTTTGTCAGTGTGAATCGCGGTCTATAAATGCCGCGTGCAAGGTCTTCTTTGCTGGGATTCTGAAAACACCTGACGCACCCATTGCGCCCGATTCGATTGGGAGGGGCTTCCATCATCCGTGCAGATGGGCTAAAGAGATCAGGCTCAAGAATCTCAAACTGATCCTTCTCAAATGTGATTGCTATCGTATCGATCATTGTGTTTCCTCATCACGTCTTCAAATTTTCTGACAACAGCCTCTTCAATAATCCTGCCGCACTCGTGTGTGATAGGATGAACGACCGGACGATTGATAATGTTCGATTTTCCGTTTGGATAGGTCAGCCGATAACCGTCACCGCCCAATCGCTTATGAATGGCTATTGAGCCGACGTATATCTGGCCGTCGATTACAAGACTTGCAAAGCCGACAAGACCATCACAGGGCTTCACAAAACTGATGTTCACCTCGGATATCTTCATCACATTTTCCCTCTTTATCTGTATTGGCTTTGGCAGCGGAGGACCGCTCTTTATCGATCTGCATAAGGAGCTCGAAAAAGCTCACAAGATTCATAGCACTCTGGCTGAGTTCCGACTCGGAATCGTGGGGTGAGTATCTGCTGATCGCTGCCTTGAGCTCTGAAAACGTATCCTCCATACACAGTAATATGCTTTGGACGAAAACTCCCGGCACTTTTTCATATTTGAAAAGAGAGGTATGAGATTTGAAATCTCCGGTATAAGTCGCCCATGTTGGGGTTGGGGGTGATTTGAGGGATGACGAGCCGCCATCCGTAAATTAAGCCGCCTGTTGCCCCAACAGTTCGCGTATAGCGGGCACAAGGGGCTCAAAGGCCATGATCTCCTTGAAATACTTGGTTCGGAATGTGTCCACTAGGGGGAGGGTTTCAAACCCTCCCGAAATCACAATCAGGGCAGGTTTAAAACCTGCCCCTACATTTATAAAGAAGACCGCCCGAGATTTCACTTCCTCTGTGACGCAGACAAGATATTTTTTCTTATCCTTACGCTCTTTGGTGTCACTTCGACCTGTTCATCATCGCGAATGAATTCAATTGCCCGCTCCAGTGTTATCGGGATAATAGGGCTCAAGACTGTGCTCTCATCCTTACCAGCCGCACGCATGTTTGAAAGCTTCTTCTCCTTGCAGGGATTGACATTCAGATCATTTGATCTGTTGTGCTCTCCGATGATCATCCCCTCGTATACAGGCATTCCGGCCCTTACGAATAGTATGCCTCTCGGTTCAAGATGAAACAGGCCATATGTGACAGTGTCACCAGGCCTGTCAGCGACTAGCGACCCTGCAGTGCGATGTACGATGTCCCCTCTGTACGGTTCATATTCCTGAACATACGAGTTCATGAGTCCGGTGCCTTTCGTGTCGGTCAGGAATTCTCCCCGGTATCCGATCAGTCCACGCGAAGGGATTGAAAATTCAAGTCGCACGCGTCCGGTGCCGTGATTGATCATGTTGACCATTCTGCCCAGCCTCTTTGAAAGTTTCTCTGTGACGATGCCTGTAAAGGTATCCTGGATGTCGATGAATAGATGTTCGATGGGCTCTAAAAGTTTTCCGTTCTTTTCCTTCATTATCACTTCAGGCCGCCCGACGCTCAATTCAAATCCCTCTCTGCGCATCATCTCGATCAAAATTGCCATCTGAAATTCGCCGCGTCCTTTTACGATAAAGCTGTCGGCCGTCTGTCCCAATTCGACTTTGAGGGCGACATTATGAAGGGTCTCCTTCTGCAGACGCTCAAGTATTTTTCGCGACTGAACAAGGTTTCCTTCACGGCCGGCAAATGGAGATGTGTTTATCATGAATTTCATAGAGACTGTCGGTTCATCCACGATGAATCTTTTCAAAGCCTTTGGCTTCTCCTGCGTGCAGATAGTATCCCCGATCTCGATATCTTCAATCCCTGAGAGGATTAAAATATCGCCGGGCTCGACAAAATCGGCCTTCTTTACGCAGATGCCATCGTACACCTGAAGGGATGACACCTTAAGAGGATGGGGAAGGTCATCATGTGTTATACAGACCAGCCGGTCATTTATTCGAACGCTGCCGTTAAAGACCCGCCCTATCGCGAGCCTTCCCAGATAATCGGAATAAGAGAGGTTCGTGACCAGCATCTGAAAGGGTTCGTCCGGATCGTATGATGGAGGCGCAATCTCCTCAACAATAGTGCGAAAGAGGGGGATTAAATTTTTACTATCATCATTTAAATCTTCTTTGGCGATGCCCTCTTTTGCAATAGCATACAGCACAGGAAATTCTATCTGGCTATCATCGGCGTCGAGGTCGATGAAGAGGTTGTATATCTCATCGAGGACTTCGCTGCAGCGTGCGTCCTTTCTGTCGATCTTGTTTATGACGACGACTATTTTCAGATGAGCCTGCAGCGCCTTTTCAAGAACGAATCTCGTCTGCGGAAGGGGACCTTCAGATGCGTCGACGAGAAGGATCGCGCCATCGACCATCTTGAGACCGCGCTCGACCTCTCCACCGAAATCTGCGTGGCCGGGAGTGTCTATGATATTTATCTTGATGCCCTTCCAATAGACTGCGCAATTCTTCGAGGCGATGGTGATGCCGCGCTCGCGTTCGAGATCCATGCTATCCATAATGCGATCATCGACCTCCTGATTGACGCGGAAGCTGCCGCTCTGCCGAAGCATGAAATCGACCAATGTAGTTTTGCCATGATCGACATGGGCTATGATAGCTATGTTTCTTACGTTTGGGTTTTGTTTAAGTTTTTTCATAAGTGGTGCTTTACTCTCAGAAATCAAACAATTAAGCAAAAGAAATCTTTATGCTGTTAAAAAGCGGTCTGAAGCAGTCTGACCAGCCAGATCACAAGGGCGGCGACAAAGGGGATGGTGATATTGTCATCGACCTCGGCCATTCCAAGTTTAATTTCGATTCCTTCCACGAACATAGCCACAGAGCTTGCTATCAGGGCCTCAAGAGGATGGACAAAGATCACAGCCCCAATAAATCCAAGGAAAGCCCCCAAAATAGCCCCTTCGAGGAACTTCTTGTCGTTCAGTGGGTGTCGTATTCTGGCGATATGTCTTACGAATAGTGGCGCAGAATCTCCAAGGGCCAGAATCATGATGGAGGCCATTATTATGTTTTTCCCCTCGGGACGGTGGATGAAGAGGCCATAAATGATAGCTGTTCCAAGCAGATAGAAAATTACCCCTTTGCCGGGAAACTTTTTTAGATGATCCTCCCTTTCAAACCTTTGAAGAAACCAGTGAACGATGGGAATTTTCATCCTTTTACTTAGGATAGATAGAACTATGCCGAGCAGCAGCAGGATCAAAATAATTTCAAAGTTGAGAATGCCTACATTGATCAGCACGACAAGGCCGACTCCGAAGAGCATGTGAAAGAATTGTCTTCTCAGTTCCAGTTTGTTCAACATATCTCTATTCATTCCTCCTATTTCAGATCATATCCTTCCTGAAATATTTAACATCATTCCCCCGTCAATCGGCATAGCGGAGAGCATCAAGGCATGTCCCTTATCTGGCTTTGGCCTGTGAAAAAGATATGGGATGCCAAAGCCGATAGCGGAGCCGATGAGAGCTCCGCCTATTACATCGGTTATATAATGTTTGTCGGCTGCGATTCTCAAATATCCGGTTGTCGCGGCCACTGCAAGCCCTGCCCCCCAGATAAGAGGTGCGAGTTTGTATTCGCGCATCGTTGCAACAGTACCACTCGACACAGCAAGCGCGAATGCAAGGCTAGTATGTCCTGAGTAGAATGATGTGTTATGTTTTGGACTTGTAAGAGTCGAATCATAATGTGCATCTGGTCTCTGGCGTCCCACAGAAAATTTTACTATCTGGCAAAGTAGCAATGACACAGCCGCTGCCTCTGATATCACAAGCGCATCGACCGGAAAATTGCTAATCCTCCCCTCACGATTTGCAGCAAAGGCATCCATTCCAAAAGCGATCAACGGTGAGAGGCCGATGGCGGTGATAGCGCTCAGCGTATCGGAAGCGCCCGTGTTCGACCATTTGAGATTTTTATGTCCCCAGCTATCGAAGCTGTTCACGCCGCACCACTTGCAGGAAGATGATGCAATATCATCCTTCAGCAGATCGGTAACAAGCCATGCTGCTGAGGCGGTTGCTGTGACGGCAAGATCGAGATCCAGTTTATACCTCAATTCGGTCGCCGATGTGTTGACGGGAGTTTCCCCCTTTGCAAAGAGCTGTGTTGGTACAGAGAGAAGAGATATGAGCAACAAGGGCAAAAAATATTTTAAGATAAAAACTCCCATGGCCATTTCTTATTTCACATTGAGATATACTTTAAAACAAGATTCTTTTGCTTTTATGAAATGTCGGGAGTAGTCTCGATGTATGATTTTCGGAAAGAAAAAAATAGGTCTTGCGCTGGGCTCGGGGGCGGCGAAGGGCGGGGCTCATATAGGTGTATTGAGGGCGTTGAAAGAGGCCGAAATTCCAATCCATTATATAGCAGGTACGAGCATCGGATCTATGATAGCCGCCATTTTTTGTAGCGGTCAGTTGGAAGCCTTTGAGGAATTCGTTCGCAAGGTCGATTGGAAGGATTTTCTCGACACATTTCGCTTAAGCTTTTCCAAAGAGGGGCTATTCAAAGACAAAAAGATATACGAACTTCTGAACAGATTCATCACGCTTGATGATATTTCAAAAAGCTCCATCCCATTGTTTATCATTGCAACCGATCTTGCAAACGGAGACGAAATTTGTTTCAAAAGAGGTGCTGCTGTTGAAGCGGTGAGGGCTAGCATCTCAATACCTGGGATCTTTCCGCCTGTCAAAATCGGTGAACATCTCTATGTCGATGGGGGGCTCGTTGATCCGCTTCCAATAAAACATCTCAAAGAGGCGGGCTCGGATATAACTATTGCCGTCGATCTTAACAGCGAGGTGTTGAACCGAAGGCTGGCCATGTTAAACCTCGAGGCTCTTTTGAAAGGTTCAGCCGAAGAGGGTGGGGAAAAGATTGTTTCCACGAACCGGGTGTTGGCATTCTTAAAAAAACAGCAGCACAATATCGAAGACTCTGTGAAGCGAAAGCTTGCGGGGGCTGTTACTTCCGATGATATTTCGATGAATGTTCTCGACACACTTGCGCTCACGATAGACATAGCCGAGAAAAAGCTGACTGAA
This sequence comes from Pseudomonadota bacterium, assembly GCA_043818055.1. Taxonomy (GTDB): domain Bacteria; phylum UBA10199; class UBA10199; order 2-02-FULL-44-16; family JBDRGF01; genus JBDRGF01. The sequence continues at coordinate 31,081 of JBDRGF010000058.1, forward strand.
GCCAATCTAAGAAAATACAAAGCCGACTTTCTCATCCAGCCGAAGGTGAGCAACATCCATCCATTTCACTTCACGCAGATGGTAACCGGAATCGAAGCCGGATATACTGCCGCTCAGGCGATCATTCCAAAGATAAAGAAGAGGATGGAATCTTTTTTCAGGTAACGACGGAATTTTTGGAATCCTCTGTTTCGCTGCCATCATCCATCAGATTGTAGATTATGTATATTATGATCGTTCCAAGTATGAGCGATGCGCCGAAGAAGGTGAAGAGAAAATTTATCCCCATGAGATCGAAAATAATTCCTGCTATCAGTGGAGCGATGGTCATGCCGATGCTCATCGCTGTGCTGAAGATACCCATAGTGCTTCCCATCCCCAAACTCCGTCCGGCGTTAGCTGCCATCGCAGTTGAACTCGACATGGAGATCGCGCCTCCCAATCCCAAAAGGCAGTTGACCATTACAAGCTCGATGAAATTTTTGCACGATGGAATCAGAAAGAGGCTTGCAGCCATGACAATCATGCCGATGAGGACAAGGTGAAATCGATTGAATCTATCGGCAAGCTTGCCAAATGGCCTCTGAAAGATCGCCATGAAATAGACATTGAGAGAGATGATTATGCCGATCTTATCTGTGGGGATGTTTATTTTAGCCGCGTACAAAGGAATGAAGGCCATTATTCCACCCCTGCCGAGTGCGCTGAATATTCGGAAGATGATGAGTGGTAAAACCTTGCTGTGAAAGATTATCTTTCTGAAAGAGGCGAGTGGAATTTTATTTTCCTTATCGAGCCCGATTTTAATATCGGGCAACAAGAAGAGGCATAGGGAGAAGGCGATGAGAGCAAAGATAGCCATGCAATAAAATACTGCGTTGAAACCAAACTTTTGGTTAACAAACCCGCCCAAAAGGGGACCCGTAGCCCAGCCCAGAAAGAGCGCCATGCTGAATGTCCCCATCGTTTTTCCCTCTTTTCCATGCTTCGTCAATTGGGCGATGTAAGCCATGGCGACAGGAACGACCATAGCTGAAGATACGCCCTGAAGGAGTCTCGCCAGCACTAAACCAAAGACATTTTCGGCAAGAAGATATAGCAGCGAACATGCGGAGTATAGGAAGAGCCCCGTCAGTATGAATTTCTTTTTGCTGTGTTTGTCGGAGAGCCGGCCGATGATAGGCATAAGGATAAGGCGCGATATGGAGAAGGCGGATATCACAAGGCCGAGATATAATCCAGTTGCACCCATATTTTTTGCAAGCGTGGGTATCAGTGGATAGATGACACCGAGCCCGATCATTGAGGTAAAGACCGAAATCAATAATGTGTTGAAGATCCTGTTGGCCATTACCTTTTCTCATAATCCAACTGACGAATATTACAACAAAAGAAGATGAAAAGATAATTGAAGTGACGGGGAGTTTTTATAGCATTTTCAACCTTTGAGCCCCTCTCCCTTGACGGGAGAGGGTTTGGGAGAGGGTGTTTGTTTTGCTATCGAAATCACCCTCCCCTTAATCCCCTCCCCTCAAGGGAGGGGAGCATAGAGTAGTGATGCTATTTTCAAAAAAGCATCCAACTTTTTCAGATAATTATTGCCGTATGAACTATATACATTTAAATTGTCGTTATGGATTACGCTGCACATGGATTCTGGAGCTATATAATCTTTCATAGGATAAAGAGGCCGATATATGCTGTAATATTTGGTCTTCTACCCGACACGTTCTCATGGGTGATCTTTGCTGCTTACAGATTGTTAACCGGCGGGAGTTTTGGCAGGCCTGTGCTAAATGAAATGCCGGAGTGGGTATTTGTCCTTTATAACATCAGTCATAGTTTATTCGTGGCGATGTTTGTGATTTTAGTGACCTTCATCATCTTAAGACGCGTTCCAATATACATCTTCGCCTGGCCGATCGCCATCGTCATGGATCTTCTGACGCACAGAAGAGATTTTTTGCCCACACCCTTTTTGTGGCCCATTTCCGATTGGGCGTTTCCGGGGATCAGCTGGGGGTCGTGGCAGTTCATGGTCGTCAACTACACTGCGATCTGCATATCATTATTCCTCATCTTTTTCTTACGACGTCATAAAAAAACATAGCCTCCCCCGAATTGATTGCTGAAAATATTAAATTGTAGTAATGAGGGAATATGCCCGATCTTATAAACAGGTTTCAATTCAACATGAATGATTTTAAAGAGGATGGCCTCTATCTTCTGACAAAAGATAAACGGCTCGAATTTACCAATACGAAGATCAAAGGATTGGCAGATGAATTTTGGAACAATTCCGCCAAGCTCTCAGCCGATATAAAAGAAGCGACTGAATTCAAACGCTGTGATTTTTGCCCACTCAATGAAACAGGAAATATGTGCGATGCCATAAGGCCAACCCTTCCACTCATCGACCAGCTTGGGGGATACAATTCATTTGATCAGGTGACAGCAATATATAAAGAGGTAGGCAAGAAAGAGCTGCATATTGCAGACACGGACATGCAAAACGCTTTGAGATATATTTCAATTTTGAGCCTCACACAGTATTGTCAGAAGGCGAAGATGTTTTATAGATATTTTAAAGGTGTCATTCCGATCATGGACAGTGACGATGTAGCAAAACAGATATACATGAATATTTACTGGATCAACAGGGGAGAGGAAAAACTCATTCAAAGCGAGCTCGATAAATTTAAAAAGGTGCTCTTTATCACAACGCAGAACCAGAATAACAGGCTGGATATCATCATGAAGGAAGATTCTCTGAAAAATGCCTTTGCCATAGTGCATATCGTATCAGAACTCTTGTCTATGAATGCTGAAAATTTGATTAAAAAATCTCTGGAGTAATTATTAAGAATCGTATGAATTGTCGCGTCATCCTGATTTTTTTATTTTTAATAGCCTTCATGCAAGGTTGCAATTCCGGTACTACAGTTCCCTTTCCGGACGATTTTCAACAGCGTGTCACCTCAGCCTTCCAGCAATCGCTGAGCGATAACGGTTTTCCCGGTGGTGTGCTTGGCATCATAAGACTCTCCGATGAGGCTACGATGTACGTTGCCGCCGGCATGGCTCAAGCTGATGACATAACGAACGGCGATCAGAGCCTCTGGGATACGAAGACTCCGATGACTACAAATATGAAGTTTCGTATAGCCAGCATCACAAAGCCATTCACCGCGACAATGATATTGATGCTAGTAAAACAGGGCAGGCTCTCGCTCGATCAGACCATTGACGACTTTTTTTTAAATTTGGTTCCGAACAGCTCGACTATCACAATTCGCAATCTCCTCAGCATGACCAGCGGCCTTTACGATCATGAAAATTCGCCATTCATGGATGAATATACGACATGCGGTTCTCTAACAGAATACTTCACACCTGAAGAGCTCATCGGCTATTCAAATGATTTTAGCGGAGGTACTGTCTATTTCGAACCCGGCACCTTTTATAACTACTGCAATACAAACTACACGATACTGGCTATGATCGCCCAGAGGGCGACCGGTAAAACTTATAAGCAGCTGATCACAGACATGATAATAAATTATCTTGGACTTCGTGGCACATCCGTTCCGGGGGATGATGACACGAGCATGCCCTCTCCGAACGCACACGGATATTATACCTGTGATACGACGAACTTGTGGAGGGATTACAGCGTACAGAATATGTCGTGGGATCTCGCCGCAGGCAATATCATATCCACGGCATCGGATCTCCTGCGCATGATGGAGGCCATCTACACAGGCGAGCTGATCGGCGCGGAACTAAAAGATGAGATGTTCACTCCACCATCCGTCAACAACGCTGAGACTGGGGCACCCAGCAGCTATGGTCTGGGCATAGAGATCACGCCGGATGCAGTACATCACGAAGGGGCGAATCCGGGTTACAACGGGATAATGGCTTATTATAAAGGATACTATATCTCGATCCTTCTCAATGCAGGCGTGTACGCAAGCTTAAACGGCGAACAGCTGACGACGACAGTCTCAAATGTTTTTGCTGATGTTTATACAGCGATCGCACAATGACGGGTAATATTATTGCCTCTCGAAGGTTAGCGTTCCGATCGGTGTTCTCACGCCATTTACCATAAAGTTCCCGGCATCGCTCGCATGGATGAGCTCGGGGGGGAGCGTTTCGATATCGATTGATTCATATGATGTTCCACTGTCAGTTCCAGCATCCCAGACATATAGATCGAGCTCTTTTGTCTCCACCCATTCCTCATTTTCTATCAAAGATAGTCCTGAGACGCCTACGAACCAATCGGGGCTGGGGCTGATTTTGGAGATGAGGGTCACGAGCGGAAAGTCATCATCCACCTCTATGTTTAAAGTTATTGATCCGGGCGTTGAAGCCAATCCATCAGCCGAAATAACATTTCGGGCGTTGTCATTGTCGATGATAGAATTTATCAGAGTTAGCATGTCCGACTCATCTCCTCCTTCGGCAAATTTTTTCAATTCTGAAATCGCAGTTGCCTGATCAGACCATAACGAAGCGTTGCTGTTATGATTGATTCCTATCAACTTGGATAAACTGGCATTAGCGGGAAAATCTTTTGGATGTGTCGTGCCGCTCCATGTGGATAGTAAAGTGACTTTATAGGTTTCAGAGCTGTCGGATGAAGATGTGAACATCGATAGCGGATTCAGCGCATCCAAACCGCAACCGGTTAGCTGGAAGATGAAGAGAATTACAAAAAGGAATTTAATAAAATTTTTCATAAAGTGAGCCCGCCACTATAAAAACATTATGCGCCAATTTACCCGAGTCATCAGCACTTGTCGATTATTAACTTTTTTTTACTCCATAAAAATGTAAAAATCAGGGATCGTGTCAAATAGACTGAACAGCATATTGATGACCTTAGCATTATTTCTGACCCCTGTTATCTCATTTGCAGGTGTATATCCCGTCTGCGGGAAATTTGAGATAGATTCCCCCCGTCCCATACGTTTTACGAGCCTTGAGAGAGAGCTTGCCTGTGGCGAGTCGAAGCTGGAGGCATGGAAGAAGATCCCGACCGATCAGTCGCAATTTCTATTCACCTCCTTTCTTCAGGAGCGGGGCTATTATTTTCCGACCTTCAGGAAGGATGGAGAGAAAATAACCATAGTAGCAGGTGAGAGAAGCAAAATAACAAAGCTGATAATCGAAGGAGATATGCCCGAAGATTTCAAAGTAAAGAGGCAGCGGAAGATAATCGGAGAGGTGCTAACTCCTCCGCGCCTCAATGTGATAGAGAAGAGGATAAGCTCGTGGCTCTCTTCGCATGGATATCCCTGTCCTACGGTGAAGGCGAGTGCTCAGGCTGCAAGCGGGATGGTTACAATACATGTCGATACCGATGAGCTTGTGAAACTAGATTCTATAGAGGAAGCGCCGCTCGATGATTTGAAAAAAGGAGTGCTGAGACGATATGACTCGTTCAAGCTCGGCAAAACATATAACAACGATCTTCTGACCCTCACGACGAGAAGGATAGAGAAGGATGGAATTTTGTCGAGCAGCTATTTTGTCACCGATTGTCTCAAAGATTGCACAAATGTGGAGCAACGCTCGATCGCGGGAAAGCCGCGCCTATTTATTTTCGGAGTAGGTGTTAGCACCGAGGAATACGGAATCGGTAAGGCCTCCTGGAAACATGCGAGGCTTGGCAAAAATGGATCATCCATTGAGTTTTCCACATACGCATCATACAGGCTGCAGCGCTTCGCCTCGATGGCGAAGCTCTATCTGCTTCCCAAACCATCAAGATGGTTTCTGGCTCCACTCGTCACCTTTCAACGTGAAAATGAAAAGCAGTACGATCTGATCAGGCTCGACGCCATGCTGGCCCCGTCAATGACGTGGGACGGCGAGGTAATAGGGGTGCAATTAGGGTTCGGACCGAATTTGAATTTTACGCATACATTTCAAGGTGACAACAAGGGATCGACAAAGGCACTCTCTGTCGTGGGCGGCATAAAGGTAACAAGCCATGATTTCGAATTCTATGACGCTGAACCGAGAAGCGGTTTCAATATCAATTTTACGACAGCCCTTGAAAACAGAAATCTACTTTCGTCAATTACCGCCCAGAGCATCAATCTGAACGGCGAGGTCCTCTTCAACGTCGCGGATTTCAATCCTCCATTTCTGGTGTTGGGATTTAAGTATGGGGCAGCCACGACGATAGTCAAAAAAGGTACTTATTCATATCAACATCTGCCTCCAACTTATCAGAAATATCTGGGAGGCTCCGACAA
>JBDRGF010000059.1:0-13083 GCA_043818055.1 Pseudomonadota bacterium
TTATATTCGCGCGTCAGCTTGTCACGAGCCTCTTTGATGACCTGGCCTTTTTCATTGTAGGCAAATGTGCTGACATCATCGCCGCTCTTTTTCGATACAACCAAACCTTTGGCGTTGATATCCAACTCAACTTTTCTCAAACTATCACCGCCGACCCTTACCTCAGAGGCGAGTTGATTATACGCCGCATATGTATAGAGGGTCTCTAAACGCTCCTTTGCCTTCCCCTTTTCAACCACCCTTAAGAGATTGTTCTGTTTGAGTCTGTCGGTATTTACCGTATCATACACATACTCGGTGGCGATCCCCTCAGGTGAAGTTCTCATCGTCATCAGAGCATCTTTATTATAATGATATCGATATCCGTCGCCTTTTAGCCTCAATCCGAAACGATTGTGTTCGTAGATATTTTGGACTCCAAGGCGGTTGGTCACTTTTGTTATCGAGGCGACATCGTTTATGCCATTCTTCCCCTTTACGATTTCATAAGCGACCTTCATTACGGGTGCCGACTCCGATCCGAAACGCTGCGCTATGACGCGATCCTTGTCCACACCTTCGCTTCCGTAATCGTTTTTCAGATAGACCTGCCCCTTCGGATCCATGATCATCGCGAGATTGTGATTCAGACTCGCATCGACAAATCCACCTGTATAATTATATCGGGTAACTCTCCCCTGTTCGTATTTCTGTGTCGTCGGGGTGCGAACTGTTTCGAGATCTCCATTTGAATTATGCGTGTATTTCACCACACGGCCAAATGGGTCTCTCAGCGAACTGACCCAGCCCTCTTCGTAGCTCAAGGTATATAATCTGCCGAGGGTATCATAGATGTGTTTGAGAACTTTTTTCTCGTTCATCACTACATATTCGAACTTCATCGTGTTGGAAAAGCGGTCATTGATGCTTACGAGATTTCCGTTGAGGTCAAAATATTTTTTTAGTCCTTCGCCGTCAGTTATCGTATAACCTTTTTCTGTCTTTTCCAGTTTTGCGAAAAGTTGATAAGGTGCTGCGTACTTCCCACCCTCCTGCTGCTTGAATGGATAGAGCTGGCCATCTTCATTTTTGAAAAGGACCATCGCCCCGTTATCTTTTACGTATAATTGTTGATTGTAATTGTATGTCCAGTTATAGCCCATCGAAGATGCACGTTCCCACTGATTGCGATATACGCGTTTGAATTCAAAATCAAGCCCGACCGATTTCACCAGAAGATCGGTGGCTTCCACTTTAAACTCGCCGCTATAGAGGATGACAGGATCCAAGGAGGAGCTGCCATCGGCATAAGTATATTCATAAGTGGCACCATAAGCTTCGGCCCCTTCGACGAGGCACATCATGTCGGAGGGGGAATACATATTGCTCGAATTCATATCTCTAATGAGAAAAGAATTAGAATCACTTATCGTTGAATTATTAGCATCTGTAAGAGCGACGAGATCATCGATAGCAATGCTGCCGTCGGCATTTTTCAACAACCCATCTGCAAAAGCCAGATCACCCTGTGCCTTCTCGAGGGCTTTTATAAATTCTTCAGGATTTTCTATATTTGCAGCTTCAAGCTCTTTTATCAAAGCATCAAGCTTCGCTGGATCGATAACGCCCTCATCAATCGAAATATCTCCAAGTGTATCCATTGCTTCAGCTGCGTTGGCATCGACCATGAAGGTATCGCGACCAGAGCTTACCGCCCATCTGGCCACGCCCGCGCACTGATTGCCTTTATCCCGCTCTATGCGGGCCATAGAATAGTTTTTCATCTCGGCATATATAATTGCCAGCGAATAATGGCGACCAGCTGCACTCATCTGGATAGCCGCATAAGTGCTGGCAGGCACTTTGACAAACCCGTCACCTGCGCCGGTTGAAGCATTGCCGACTGAAAGGAGATAAAAGAATGAGAGCAATACTAGAACTACGGAAACAAATACTGATGGAAGTAAAAAACGATTACGCCTCATGGGTCACCTCCTGGCCTTGTAAAACATGAATATAAAAAATTCCACTGCATTATAATACATGCGCTACAATCAGCTATGATTCTATTCAGCAGTTCCATAATCAACTATCACATAATTACTTGCTTTTTTCGCAGTCATGGTACGTGTAGAAACAGCTCTATCCCAAGGCACAGCTCCTATGGGATTGCTCCAGTTGCTAGCCCAGTTCGATTCTGCAACTTTAATATTCAGAGGTTTGCCATCATCATCATATTCTACATCGACAATTATCATCGCATGATTTGACAAATCATACAAACCCATACCCGGCTTCACATCATCAATATCTACGCTATTACTACCAGTATTTTGATAATTAATTTTATTTCCGCCTGAACTCGTTGCAACATGCATTGCCCATTCAAGACATTGTTTCCTTACACCAAGATATTGCAACGTTTCATCGTCGCTTCCTGGTAAATCAACATTACCACCTTCATAAGTTGAAATAATTTTATCAACCAGTGATGTCTTCTGATTAACCCCGTATGAAGATCCAGCGAACTTATTTTTCATTTCAACTTTGATTTCATCAGAGATAGCTTCTTCCGGGTGTTCCTTGCGCCAGTTGTCAAATGCTTCAATAGCATTTCTCATCTTTTGACCGTCACCACCTGCTACATCAGTAAGCCAACAGGATCCACCAGTACAAATCTCCGATTGTCCTGCACCCTGTTCCACGAAGTCATTTGCCAAATCAACAATATCCTTTTTAACACCGGCAGTAGGAAGATTATAACCGGTAGAACTGCTCCACCCCTTTGTCACTTCTGTTTCTTCACTCTCTCCAGCTCCAAGATCAGCAATATCCGAAGTCAGGGAATTTTCAGTGTTTGAATCGTCGTCTCCAGTTCCGTTTTCAGAAAACTTAGCTGAGGCGTATGCTTTGGCACCTGCAAACTGATTCTCCGCACTCTCCCCCTGAGGTGAGTCGCTCTTTGCGGCAAGAAACTGATCGAGGTATGTTTTCGCGTTCTTTACAGCATTGATCATCCCTTCAGGATTATGAAATGTCACGCTTGTGGCAAAATCGAAGGCTATCCTCAAAAGGCTGAGCTGATGATCGCTAAATTCCGTTGCACCTTTACCTCCGGCCATACCTGAACCGGAAGCGATATCAATCATAAATGCCCTATTCTTCTCCGTAGCCACCCACTGAGCGACCTTCAGACATTGAACCCCTCTTTCAAACTCAACACTGCTCATCGTCCTTGCCGCCTTCGCAAAATGTTCCAGTGCCGCTTTAACTTGTCTTTGAGCATATGTGGAAGCATCTTCCTGTCTGGTAGGATCTGCATTGATATCTCCACCACCAGATACCTCACCATCCTGATTCGATTCTTCAGAGTTGGCTTCTGTTAACTTATCGATAGGTACGCCCAACAGCCACGAAAGACCACCCTCCAAAGCATCACTAACACCTTGCTTTGCGAGGTTTTCTGCAAACTTGGTGCGCCACACCTTGGATGTTGGATTCACCCATTTTTTCAAGCGACCATCAACTACCTTGCCTAAACCCGAAAGACTATCCAAAGGGAGAAATTCTATACCTAAATCTTTTCCCGCATTTAAAAAATCCCTGGCAGCTATTCTCAACTCCTCCTCATTGCTTCCGTTTGTAAGATAGATAAGCCCTTCGCTCAATGTTTTGGCGCCCTCAAATGCCGTCTTCACGCCCTCTCCACCCTTTTGGAGACCTTCGCCAAGAACAATAGCCTGAGGAATTGGAATTGAGCCTATCGCCTCTCCAGAATACGTTAAGCCATTGCTTACAACAGGAACAAAGACTTCCTCAACACCTTCGACATATGATTCCGCTATTATTCGATTTGCCTTGCCTGAATAGACCACCTCTGCAAGAGACCACCATTTGTTTTTCCCTTCATCGTGCACCTTGCGCTCAAAATCCATCTCCGCTTCCCAATCGTTTCCATAAATCTCTTTGCACGTCGCTTCGCCGTACCGAACACATGCCGACGCAACATCGCTCCGATAGACAATGCCTGCGCTTGCAGAAGCAGTAGCCCCGACAAATTCGTCGTTGGCTTTTGCTACGTTCAGCATATTGAGAAGAAGTATAAAAACAAAACTGATGAAAGAAATAATTCTCATCACGTTACCCCCTTTGGATAAAGGTTCATAAATAAAAAAATCCCACAGGCCTGCTGTGAGATTTTTTGTTCGTGTTTATTTGAATACCAAATTGTAGTGGCGCACAACTGGAAGTCGAATCTTAGATATAAACAATGTGGAATCGATGAAGGGCTGTGACGTCTCTCTCCCATACACCCCCTTGTTGAAAAAATATTAAGATTAAACCTTTAAAGAACTGAGATCACTATTGCCTTTGATCATTCCTCTATCCACCATGTATGTCAAGTTGAAATTCCTAATTTACTTACTCACCCGTCCCGGACTGGTGATGCGGCTCGACATATTTTTAAAAAAGGTGGTAAAAGCATCCTGCATCCTGGGCCCACCGAACAAGACGCCGATCGCAAGCGCAAGGACAGAGACAACCAGGAGATACTCCACAGCAGTTTGCCCCTTTTGCGATTTTAAATGTTTAAACATATTTTCTCTCGAGCTGAGATATTGTTTTTGCGACAAAAGCCGGCTTCAACTTCCAGTATATAATCGACATCCTTTCCCGCAGAATATTTTTTGAGACAATAGGGAAAGATCACGCTCAAAAAACAATTTTTAGGTCTAGCCACATCCTCTTCGACCTTCACCACCTCATCATCGCGGATCCAGAGGATGTCTATCGCAAAGCGCATTCCCCACATCCAGATCTTCGGATTGGATCTCTTTGGAAGAGCGATGAGCAAGCCTCTGCCATCACAATCCTTTCTGAACGCCAATCCCAAAACCCTTTGCAAAAAAGTCAGCGCTGTTTCAATGGGAAGGGTCAATCTGTCCTGAAATTTTATCTCTTTCACATCCCTGATTCCAGTTTCGCTACGAGCTTTTTAAGCTCCTCTGCCTTTGTGTCACCCTTTGATGCGTACTTCAAATATTCTTTAAAATTCCTGACCGCGCTCGAAGCATCCTGCTTTTCTACAAGATACATCTTTCCAAGCGCATAATAGACCTGCGGCAAATTCTTCTTAAGTTCGATCGCCTTATTATAAAGATCCACCTTCTTATCGACATCGAAAACGTGTTCAGCCCATTCCAGATATAGCCTGATCTTGTTATCTCTGCTCAAGTTTGGGATATCTGAGAGCTTTTGATATACCTGATCCGCTTTTACATAAGCATCATCGACCTTGGACTTGCTGTAAAATCTCGCCTTGGTGAAGAGGAGGTTGACGTCGTCGGGATTGATCTTCTCAGCCCTCTTGAAATATTCGAGCGACTCCTTTTCATGTCCGAGCTCGACCGCGTTGGATGCCTGAAGTGCAAGCACCATCGGATTTGCATTCTTCTCGCCGGCAAGCAACTCTGAGCTCCCCTGATAATCGCCACTGCGGTTCAGGAGATTCGCCTTCGTATATTTAGACAAGAACGATGGATAAGCCTTCATCCCCCTGTCAGCGAAGCTAAGCGCAGTTTCAGTATTTTTATCCATGATCCATCGGCTGAAGAGCCAATATGGAACATTGGCGTTGCTTTTGATGAGCCCCTCCATCAATTTCTCGACCTGAGCAAGATCATTGTTCAGATATGCCCTGTGAATATTTATAAGGACAAGAAGGATTGAATTTCCCTCCGGCTTGAGCTTTTCGGTGACGACATCAAGGTCTCCCAAAACGAGACTTGCTGCTTTGGGTTTCGCAGAATACAAGCCATCGGTCATGATCAGCCCCACATAATCCCTTATCAACGCTTCATCGAGCAGATCGGCATCTATCTTCCCATTGAGATTTTTAAACTCAGCTTCCAGGCCCGAGCTATCAAAGGGGAAGGCAGCCCATCTTGCAAGATAGTCGGATGCATCCTGTTTATATTCCTTATTCTCCGGCCAACCGACGCTGTCAAAAAAATCCGAACACCATTTCAAAAGTGGAACGCGTTTTTTCTGTTCGATCCGCTGACGCTGACATTCGAGCACATATACAAATCCCTGCCTGACCTGTGCTTCGGCAAAGCCTTCGATCGGCAAAAAATGATCGGAGAAGGAATATGAGAGATAATGTTTTTCCTTATCATTTGCCGGAACTGGATAGACCTTCTCATAGCGTCTGCCTAAGCTTTCCTCAACAGAGAGCTTCCAGTCCTTTTTGACGGAATTCCTCGCATCGATCCTCCTGATCAAAAATCTGGGATTGAAGAATTCATCCTTCTCCGGCTTCTCCACATTCATCGAAAAGATCAGCTCATCTCCCTGATTTTGCCCTACCTTCCATCCAGATACAGGAACTCTCACTGTGAGAAAATCGGGCAACAGCACAACGGGCTTCGCATCGGCCAGCGCAGATGCTGAAAACAAAAACATACTCGCAATTGCAAAAAATTTCATAGTCTTCTTCATAATCACCTCTGACATGGACATCGGCTCATGGCATCCTCGGCAAGACGGTAGTAATCGACCTTCTCGCTCACAGCCAGCCGTTTGATATTGTTAAGTTTCGTCTCAGCGAAACAGCATCCTTCAAGCTCCTGAAGCGTGAGAGCCTCTTCGTATAGAGGTTTTAGCCTCTCATTTAAATTCATCACTATTTTCTCTTCCAATCCAGATGTATCGAACTCGCTTAAAATATCGTGGATGGAGCTCAACTCTTCGAGCGACTTGCGGAAAAAAGATGAGGATGCCTCTACTCCGTTTGATGTCCGGCCCTTCTGATAGAGGCCTGTTGCAGTTGAATAGAGGGTGTTCGACTTCTCCTGCACCTGAGCTTTTACGACCTTATAGATATCCATAAGATCGATTTCAAAATCAGGATGCATGCCATATTTATTGAGCAGTTCCACAGCTTCGTTCAACTCCCTGTATGATTCGATTATCTTCGATTCCTCCATGAGCCTTTTCCCTGTCTTAAACTTATCTTCAGCGAGCACCAAATCCCTTGCCTTCTCCTCCTCCGTAGCCTGATCTGTTTTGGCTACCTCGCCGAGCTGCGCCGCTATCTTATTCTTCATTTCAAGGGTGGGAACATGATCAGGATTCTTGTCGAGTATCTGCTGCAGCTTAAACTGTGCGCCGCTGTAATCCTTTCGGGACATCATATCAGAAACCTCGGAGAGCACCTGCTGAATCCACAGGTCTTCGGCAAGACTCTCCTGACTCTCCCCCTTGTGACTCTCCATCATCTTTCTTGCCTTATCCTGAAGCGCTATTGCCGGAGCATTTTTCGGATCTATCTTTACTACCTTGGCCAGTATTCCCAAAGCTTTATCGTAGCGCTTCTGCTCCATCGCCTTCTCGGCTAATTTAAGCCGCATTTCAATCAACTCTCTCAATTTACCCTCTTCATCAGCTGCCACATTTGCATCCAGTTTGACTACATCGGCTTTATTCACATCGCCCTTTCCTCCGAAAAACTGGAAGAGTATGAAGATGATAAGAGCTAAGGAGAGACCTCCCAGCGCCAAAACTTTTGGAGAAAAATCGATTCGGGATCGTACGCTGTGAAAAATACCCGTAACTTTTGTCGACATTGTGGAGATCAATGTAAAATCCAGTTTCAGTTCATCCTTGTGATAGCCTTTCGCGATATCTATTTGAGTAGCCACACCATCAAAAACTACAAAGGGCGTGTTCTCATGAATTATCAGTATGAAATGTTTGTCGGATGTGGTTTTATTATAAGCCAGCAATCTGTCAGCGCCAAAGGCCACATAATAGACACCCTCCTCTGTTACATCCAGAGCATCCCTCTTACCTTTCCATTCATATGTGATTGTTAAATTCATTGTCTTAGTTTCTTTCTTGCCAAAGTTATTTTATCTAAAGTCTCTTTATAAATTTTACCATTCGAATCGCCGACGAGATTCAAAACCTTTTCCCAGTTTTTTATCGCCCGCTGATATCTTAGGTTTTTATAATCCATATTTCCCAATGCGACCATCTCGTTCACTATCTGGTCTAAGTGCCCTTTGGCCTCTTCCTGCCTGCGCTTGCTTAAATAATTCGACTCGTTGAGATAGAGCGAAATTTCCCAGATTCGTATTGCATCATGAATGCGGTTTGAAAGATATCGCGCATACGCAATATCCTGAAGCGTCCTTGAAAGCGTTACGGAGGGAAGCGGACGCTTGAATGAGGATACGCTCTTTTGCTCCTCCACGTTCATCTGCCATTGACTGACATTCTGAGATCCGCTCACCTTTTTAAATCCCTTCTCCTTTGGAGCCATCATCTCGGAGAGGATGAGCAGAGCAACAAATATAGAGACCATCGCGATGCCCGCAATCATAAATAGTTTTTTGCCACCCTTAGTCATAATTTAAAACCCTTTCACTATGATGCCGTGACCATATAATAGGGATGAGAATTCAATTTCAATGTTTGAGCGCGTAGCTTTGTACCATCCTTAAGATTTACTTCACGCGGTTCAGCCTTATTCTCCATAACAACGATCAAATCAAGTATATCCTTCATAAAGGGCGAATCGCCTAAACCTTCAAGGAGATGTCTACCACTCTCAACACGTGCGCCAAGCTTCCCGTTTATGTTTCCCGATGTTGCGACGACTCGCTTCTGTGTATCGACTATTAAAAAATCGCCCATGTTCAGTTCTTTGAGCATCTCCCAAAAACCATCGTTCACCTTTCTGAGATCTGTTTGATTCGATTGGGGTGAATCGGGAAGAATAGGTTTAGAAGCGTTTATCTTATCGACGAGAAGCTCAAACTCCGCAAACTTCATCTTGCCGGAGAGATTCAACTTTCCGCTCTCATCGAAACTATGCAAGGCATAAGAGAGGGGAAAGATCGTCCATCGCCTGAGAAGATAATAGAGTCCCCAAACCATCAGCACAGAGATGATAAAAAGTTTGATTACTTCAACCACCTGGAAACCTGCTCTGTTTAAGCTCCCTCTCGCATCATATTTGATGATGGCAAGTCCCTTTCTTATCTCAGTGATACCCTTAAAGGTCTCCTCTGAATTGAAAATCGGATATGTGAGATAATACTCTCCCCCTCCAATGTCAAAGGCCTTCAATTTATCTGCTGATGCTGAGAAGACCTTGTCCATCCGCGGACGACTCTGTATCTGCTGCCCAAATAGTTCAACAGGTGAGAGAATCATCCCTTCATTATCAGTCACGAAGATCTCCTCAACACCGACCTCTCCTTTCGCAGAATCAACCGAGAAGAGCACCTCCTGATCCTGGCCAAACGCTTCCTGATTCGAGGCTGCCAGGAGCCTCACAAGGGTCTTTCCGCGATCGAGCGATTCAGCCTCAAGCTGAGTTATATCCCGGAATAGAAGATGCACCGGCCCCAATAAATACAATATGGAAATAGCGCCGATGAGTATAATTAGAATTTTTTTATTCCAGTCGATCGACTCAAAGCGATCGGCATATTGACGAATCGTCTTTAGATCAAAACTTCTTTTTTCGCCTGAGCTCTCTGTACCCTTCTCCTTTGGGGATTTCAGGAGCTTATCGGTGAGAGGTTTTAGAAATGATATCTTCGACAACTTCAGCAACAACTTATTAAAATCAGGTGTCGGCAGCTTTGCCTTCAGATCAGAAATCACCTTCAGAGCTGATGCAAAATTATTCTGTTTATTCTTCGTCTCTTCACTCATAGCATCAAACCTTCCAGTCCACCCGTTAACAATTTAACGAGGATCGGTCCGAAGACCACGATAAAAACAGCCGGCATAATAAAGAAAACCAGCGGGAAGAGGAGCTTCTGCGAAGCGATCGCCCCTTTTCGTTCAGCTGATTCAAATCTCTCACGACGGAGCCTCTCCGCCTGGATTCTTAGCGCCTTTCCGATCGAAGTACCAAGGCGATCCGCCTGTACAAGGACTGAAACGAATGTGGAAATTTCGGTCGAGCCGACTTTAAGAGACATGCTCTTTAGAGCCTGCGCCCTCGTCCGACCGAGTTGGATCTCCGATAACATGCGCGACACCTCTTCGCGAAGCGGCGATGGGCGCATCTTTTGGGCAATGCGATTGACCGCAGCTATGAAGTCGAGCCCTGCTTCCACGGTCAACGTGAGGTTGTCCACAAAGGGTGGAAATTCGAGGATGATTTGATTGCGCCTCTTCTGAATGATGGAATTGATCCAAAGACGTGGAAAATAAAAACCAAGTATCAGCATACCAAGTGAGAGCCACCACGGAACTGAATATTTGATATCCAAAAATCTCAACTCGAAAAATAGTATGTATGTGAATGCCAGGAACATCACAGATGACAAGATCTGAAATGCCCAGAAGTCCTCAGGTGTAAAATGATCGAGAGCTGCGTAAGAAAATTTCTTATCGAGTTCAGCCCTCTGATGGGGAAGTTTAAGTGGGCTTAAGAGATGAGAATAGAGGGAAAAGATAGGACGAAACAATGAATCGACTGCAGTGAAATTGGCTGTCGATGAATCTCCCTGTTTTTTTAGGCGTTTGACAGCAAGGCGCTTTTCGTTATACCCGATGAAGAGATACGCTATCAGCGCAACGCTCACGAAAAGGGCAATAATTGAAATTATAAACTGTATGTTCATAATGATAAGATTGCCTCCGCCTTATAAATTTCCTGAATGCGATCGTTGAGTTCCCGCTTCCCTGTCGAAATAAATTTCTGTCCCACTTCGATTATCATATTCATCGTATGAACTTCCGGTAGATGTTTTTTCAAATTGAAGGTCAGCGTTCCCTTCCCCGAAACCGATATCCTGTCGATATTCTTCGATCTCAAGAGCTGAATCCTTTGCAACATATCCGGATCCTCGGTGACCTCGGTGCTTTTGAGTTCAGACTGAACCGTGTAGCTGATCTCGGCAACTTCTTCACCCGCAAGCGTGCGTATATTTTCAAGGCGACAATTCACCTTCAGATCCAAAAAGACGAGATCGCCGATTTTGGCGCTCTGAACATTCGACCAGGCCTGGCCGACTTTGAGAGATGCCCTTGGAAAGACAATTGGAAATGACTCAAATGATAGTTTTGCGAGATCGATAGGCTGCTGGGAAAGCCCTGTGGAATCGAATTTTGTTTCGTTCACAAAGGTTTTATATTTATCGCGCGTCTCACCATCGCTCTCCTCCCTGATAACAGAGATCTTCTCCTCATTCTTGAGGTAGCGAAAACTTCCCTCTTCGAGATCCATATGAGATACGGAGGTCACCTTAATATCCTTTTTGACTTCGAGCTCCCTGAACGATTCCTTCTTCCTGAGTTCATCAGACGCTCCCCCCTCCTTGCTGATATTTTTGAGTGCTGTGTTGCTCTCGAGATAATGCGTATAGGCGGTTAGGCTCTTAGGATACTCGCCATACGAAATAATTACTTCCTTCTTCTCCTCTCCTGAAGCAAAGGAGAAAAGAGATGTGAATACAAAAATGACAATTAGAAAATATCTCATAATCATACCTTTATAGTGACAATCTTTTTCATCAGATACATACCTGTTGCCTGCATCAGCAACATGAAAGCTATCATCCCCCAACCGATCGGATGTGTGAGCATCGGCTCAATGTATCCCGGGGATACTATATAAAGAGCAGCTGCCAGAACGAAGGGAAGCATACTGATGACTACAGCCTGTGCGATCCCCTGAGTCGTTATTGTTTTTATTTTCCCGAGCACCCTCTGTTCCTCGCGAATCGTGTGCGTGATAATCTCGATAGTCTCGATGATATTTCCGCCAGTCTCCTTCAGCGTGATGAGAGAAGTGACCAGCAATTCAACCTCTTCGACGGGAACCCTCTTTTGAAATTCAAGCAGGCACTGATCAAAGCTCTTTCCCAGCTGCTGTTCTGATACGATGCGGGAAAGCTCCTGCGATATGGGGGGTGGCATCTCCTCCGAGGCCATCTGAAAACCCTGTTGGAGGGAAAGCCCGGATCTCAAGGCATTTCCGATGAGTCCAAGAGAATCGACAAGCTGGGACTTGATTTTAAGAATTCTACTCCTCTTCATGTGCAAAGCGAAGCGATAGGAGATGTCGTGCGTGAGAATGGAAAGTGTGAGGCCGATCAAAAATTTGAGCCAGATGCTTTTGAAAATGAATATGGCGAAGGCAAATGAGATGATCGGGCCTATCACATAAAAGAATGTTTTCTTCCACGGTGTCAGCTCATACATCATATCCTTAAAGACGTTTTCACATCGCATCCGCGAGCGATCATAATAAGCTGTAAGGAGGCTTGCCACTTTCGGCATCCATAAGTATGCGATCAAAGTGACCATCGTTCCTGAAAATATTGCTATAAAATATTTCATCAAATTCCTCTGTCAATACAGTATAAGTGCTCGTAACAATTTAATATCTGGATGCCTCTATTTTCCGTCTGTCATCCCTGCGTACGAGCCTGTTTCCGAAGTCATTTGTATATCAAATTATTGTAGGGGAGGGTTTCAAACCCTCCCGAAATCACAATTAGGGCAGGTTTAAAACCTGCCCCTACATAAATATCAAAAAACGGACTTCGACAACAGCCTCCTACACAAAGAACAAAACAAAGTATTTTTTAGAGCTCCCATCTATTTATATCCACCCAGCAGTAATTAAATTCGCGATGTACCAATAAAAATCTCCCTCGAAAAATCTATTCCCTTCTGCTGCAACTCATCAAAGAACTTAGGCACGACACCCGAGGGTCGGAACTTGCCTACTACTTTTCTATCGGCGTCGACACCTTCCTGCTGATATGTAAATATGCTCTGCAGCGTGATCACGCTCCCCTCCATGCCTGTGAGCTCCGCTATATCGGTAATCTTTCTGGTTCCATCGCTAAATCTGCTGAGCTGAACTATCATATGTATTCCGCCGGCGATCTGTTCACGGATCGCCTTCGAAGGAAGCTCGACGCCAGAGAACATCACAAGCGTCTCGATTCTCGAGATCGCATCTTTTGCGGTGTTTGCATGTACGGTCGTCATCGATCCATCGTGGCCAGTGTTCATCGCCTGAAGCATGTCGAGCGCCTCTCCGCCTCTACACTCTCCAACCACTAT